>NZ_PEIG01000006.1:0-300000 GCF_002749975.1 Gloeocapsopsis sp. IPPAS B-1203
ATACGATTCTACAAACTGGCGACCACACTGTTTACAAACATAGTTTTGTTTGCCGTGGTGACGACCGTTTTTACTGATTTGAGTTGATTCACATTTAGGACATTTCATACTCCTATTATGCAACACCTAAAAATAAGATGCATTTATAAATAAAAGCTTAATTCAATCAGCACTCTATCTGCGTAGGCTCAAGTTCAAAATGTCAGTAATATGGGTTCTACATCAACATCGTGGTGTCAATTGACACATTTATCGCCTTAACGATCTAGTGTTGGACTCCGGTTTCCTGCAGGTGATGCCGTCGTGTTACACCACTGCGCGGGTCTTGTGATAGGCGATCAGCAGGAAACACATACTGCCAAATCCAAGCCGCGATCAGCGTGAGGGTACTTGCGCTCCAAGGCAAACGGAAGATAGACTGAGCCATAGCCGCGATCGAGGTCTTGCTGGTGTAACTGCCGCACAGTCTGAAGATGCGCTTGCAGCGGTTCTATCACACGGTTCGGCAACATCGTCACCCGACTCTCTTGGTCCTTCGTATCCCGAATTACTAATTGCTGTTGAGCGAAATCAATGTCTTTAACTCGCAACTGCAACCCCTCACTTAATCGTAGCCCCCTCCCATAGAGCAGTTGACCCACTAGCTTGTACACCCCATACAGATAAAAAATGACTTGCTGTACTTCATCGGGGGTCAAAACTGTAGGCAAATAGCGCGATTTCTTTGCCCGCACTGCGTTAATGCCAACTAATTCTTGTTGCAGGACGACACGATAAAGGAAAACGATGGCATTGAGCGCTTGGTTCTGGGTAGTTGCAGCAACATGTTCAGTCACAGCTAGGTGAGTTAGAAATTGCGTGACTTCTGGTGTACTCATCTCGTTGGGATGGCGTTTGTCGTGAAACAGAATGAAGCGGCGAATCCAGTAAACGTAAGTCTTCTCAGTGCTATAAGAGTAATGCTTAACCCGCACTGCATCCCGCACCTGGTCGAGCAGTTTTCGAGGACGAGGTTCTAATATCAGATGGTTATTATCTTTTGTATAAAATATATCTTTATGTTGTAGTCATTTTACTGATGCTGCTTGAGCGAATATACAAAACTGTAATGCAGACCCACCTTAATTAAGGCAGATACACAGCAGCCCTGCTGTAGATCCAACCATCTGGGGTAAATCTACAGCAAAGAGTTTGTTTATTCACTATCGAAAGGGTGGATCTACAGCTAAACTCTGTACAATAAATTGTTATGCCGATAGTCCTTTGGTGGGGGCGCAGCCGTAATCTTATCTATCGGTGTTCAAGAGATGTCAGTGAAGACTTGGTAGCCAAAAGTGCAGAGTGTTCTACCCTTTTTGGTGAAGCTATAATTTCCTCAAGGGCAGAGAAGTACAACTGGTTATGTCAAACCTTGAGCAAATCGAAGCGGCAATTCTTTCATTACCATCCAATGAGTTTGAGAAGTTAAGGTTGTGGTTCCTTGATTTAGACTACGAACGCTGGGATGAACAGATAGAGCAAGATATTGAAGACGGTAAATTAGAGGCATTTGCTCAAGAGGCGATCGCTGAGTTTGAAGCGGGGCATTGCCGAGAAATTTGATGCACTACACAACGCGACGGTTTTGGCAATGCTACAACGCTCTACCCGAAATCGTTCAGCGAACAGCAGACGAGTGCTACGAGTTGCTCAAAGCTGACTCATCCCATCCATCTTTGCATTTCAAGAAGTTGGGCAAGAAGTATTGGTCAGTTCGCGCAGGGCTAAGTTATCGAGCTTTGGGTGTTGAAGTCGAAAATGGTATTTCCTGGTTCTGGATTGGAACACATACAGAGTATGACAAGTTGATTGGCAAGTTATAGCGCAGCATAACAATTCAAATGCAGTGGACATACCGAGATGCTTTCTGCTTCGTTTCAAACCCTCTGCTGCCGCTGATTTGAGCCGTTACCCAAAAAATATTTAAAATAAAAATCTTAATAAAACCGAACCTACCGCGCCTAAAAAGTTTATAAAATTTGGTTTACTTTTTGGGACAGAATCGCTTGGAGGATTTTCTAATTCTGTAATGAAGATTTGTGTTGTTTGTAACCCATCGTTATTAGCTTGCGCCGCAAAAAGTTTTTCGGCTTGTTTAGCATCTTGAAGTGCACCAGGGCGATCGTAAAGTTGGTAACGCGCCACACCTCTTGCGAGATACGCCGCAGCATAGTTAGGCTTAATACTTAATGCTTGATTGAAGTAAGCGATCGCACCTTCTGGATCTCCTTTTTTTCCTTGTACGACACCCCAACCATAAAAATCTTCCGCATTTCCTATTTGCGGTGGTATCCCGACTGCACCTTGTAAATTAGCGCCACCCAACTGCGCACCAGTTAAATTGGCGTTTACTAAAAAAGTATCTCGCAAGTCAGCCGCACTTAAATCCGAACCACTCAAAATAGCGCCACTTAAGTTTGCCCCAAATAAACTTGTACCAACAAGATTTGCACCAACAAGGTTAGCACCAACAAGGTTAGCACGGCTGAGATTAGCACCACTTAAATTTGCACCACTCAAATCTGCACCTGATAGATTAGCCAACACTAAACCAGCACCGCTCAAGTCACAGTTTTGACACTCCTTTGTTGCTAGGAGTTGTTGAATTTGCTCAGTATTAGCCGATGCACGAGGTATGACAGAAAGTGCGAGTAATACAGTAATGGCTATAAAAGAAGCTTTCATCAAGATTAGGATGGCAAAGAATAACTATGCGGCTGAAGATTTATCAAACAAGCAACAACAATAGAGCATTTTTCTAAGCTTAATGTATCAACTAAAAAATGGGTGTAAAAACCGTGCAAACGCGGAGCCAAAGTGTAAATCATTAGCAATAGCTCAGTAGTTTTACTTGAATTACTGGTAGTGCATTAAAGATACAGTGGGATAAGTAACGAGATCATGCCAAGTCCAAGGTTGTTGGGTCAGTCCTGCTCGTTGCGCTGCTATTGAACGTTTGCTGGCATTGCGGGCAGAAATACCGTTGGCTCCCAACGGGGGCTTTACCATGTTGTGGGTGTTAAGATAACCGCACAGACGACATTCCATAGGTTCGGCTTCGCAATAGACACCCTTCTACTTTAACTGCCCCACTATACTTTGATGCACTACCCAAAATTCTTTATAATTCAAAACTCTTGACACTTTGCCTGGATAGCCCCGACTTTAGTCGTAGGGCATCTGTGATTCATGGAGGAAGTCTATAAACTTAAAAAAAAGGTGGGTACAAGCCCACCAAAATCACTCACAAGATTAAATTATTTATTGGGTTGGGGAGTCATCCGCAAGTAAGGTTTAAGTTCGGTATGACCTTTGGGGAATTTCTGCTTAATTTCTTCTGGATCTTTGATAGAAGGAACGATAACACAGTCATCGCCGTCTTTCCAGTTTGCTGGGGTAGCCACGCTGTAGTTATCTGTAAGTTGCAGTGAATCTATGACGCGCAAAATTTCATCAAAATTGCGTCCAGTACTGGCAGGGTAAGTAAAGTTGAGACGCAGTTTTTTGTTTGGATCAATGATGAACACTGAGCGTACTGTCAGAGTATCGTTTGCATTGGGGTGAATCATATCATACAGGTCAGAAACCTTTTTGTCGGGATCTGCCAAGATGGGATAATTCAGACCAACGCTTTGAGTTTCTTCAATATCTCCAACCCAACCTTTGTGAGAATCTACATCATCAACACTAAGGGCTAGTGCTTTGACATTGCGTTTGTCAAACTCTGGTTTGAGACGAGCAACTTCACCAAGTTCTGTGGTGCAAACTGGGGTAAAGTCTTTAGGGTGAGAAAATAAAATTACCCAGCTATTGCCTGCCCACTCGTAAAAATCGATTTCTCCTGCGGTAGAAGCCTGCTTAAAGTTTGGTACTGTGTCACCTAGTCGAAGAGCCATAACTCGTTTCCTATGCTCTGAAAGTCTTTAACTCGTTTACTTTGCGATCATGACATAAAACCCCAGTTCTCCGGTCGGAGTTTAGCGGTTTTCAACAAAATTTTAGGTTTGGTAATTCAGTCTACAGATTTAGTTATTGACGTATTGTTGAACTGCAAGTACTAGGTTTTCTGTCCAATATTGAGTTAAATCGGTACTAGCTGCTTCGACCATGACGCGAATCACTGGTTCAGTACCAGAGGCACGGACAAGAATTCGTCCTTGGTTGCCCATTGCAGCTTCGGCTCGTGCGATCGCTTGCTGTATCGCTGTACACTGATTCCAACTCATGCGGCGATCGCGGTCTTCTACACGAACATTGCGTAACAACTGAGGATAAGTCGCAAAGCTTTGACTGACCATTTCTGACAGCGGTACTCCTGCATACTGAACTAAAGCCGCAATATGCAAAGCTGTTAACAATCCATCACCTGTAATACCGTAGTGACGACAGAGAATGTGTCCTGACTGCTCACCACCTAACATTCCTCCAGTCCTTACCATTTCTGCTTGCACATACTGATCGCCCACTGGAGTACGAATCATTCTACCACCAATCTTTTCCCAAGCACGCTCAAAGCCAAGATTTGCCATCACTGTGGAAATGATCAAGTTCTCTGGGAGTTGTTGCCTTGTTTGTAAAGCTTTACCCCACAGATAAAGAATGTAATCTCCATCAACAGGTCTACCTTTGTCATCTACAGCAAGAACTCGATCTGCATCACCATCAAATGCAAAACCCAGCGTAGCACGATGTTTTTGTACAGCGGCTTGTAAAGATGTTAAGCAAGTAGAACCACACTCGACATTGATGCGATCGCCATCAGCGCGATCGTGTAAACAAATGACTTCAGCACCTAAATCTTGAAATACGGCAGGTGCAAGGTTTACTGCAGCGCCCCATGCTAGATCCAGTACAATACGCATTCCAGCAAAGTCGCGATTTTGTAGCAAAGGTTTTTTGAGTGATTCTGTGTAATTTTGTACTAAGTCTGAACGCAGATAAGAACGTCCCCAAGCATTTTGACCGATATAAAGGTCGGTCTGGCTGCGTACTCCTGCTTCGATTTCGGTTTGCCAAGATTGAGGTAATTTTGCGCCATCTCTACCAAAAAACTTAATGCCGTTGTCTGCTGGGGGATTGTGGCTAGCAGAAATCATGACTCCACCCACAGCATTGGTGATACTCGTCAAGTAGGCAACACAAGGCGTGGGACACAAACCCAAATGCCACACTTCTAGCCCAGAAGAAGCTAAGCCAGAGGCAACTGCCATCGCTAGCATATCGCTTGAGTTACGCGAATCCTGCCCGACAATGACTGGTCCTAAGTTCTGAGAATTTTGACGCAGCACAACTCCAGCCCAAAACCCCACTTGCAACGCTAAGGATGCAGTGAGTAAATCTCCAACTTTTCCACGGATACCATCTGTGCCAAATAAAGGAGAATTTGGGAGAGCGATCGCTGATGATTGATAGTTTGCTGCTGTTTGCAGTGATGCTAACCGAGTAGATGCTGTATCTGTAACACTTTGAATGCCAATAGGAGACGAGACCATAAGTTTTACCCCTCACACAACTAGTTCACGCTAGGAGAATATCATTTTCTAATCTGATGCTTAATATTGTTTTAATGTTATTGCAGCTTTATTAAATAGATATAAAGAATTTATTGTATGAATATATGTTTCACCTCAGTACAATCCGCAATTTCTTTATCGATACTTTACAATTCTGTGATGGTTTAGTTTATAGACAATACGACCTACGATGTCAGGTATTTCGTAATTCAGTAACATATGTTATAAATTATACTTTTGCAATCAAAGATTTCGTCAAGGGCAAACTGAGAAAATACGTAATATAGATATACGTATGAAGAAACAGTTAAGTGTCTGTGGCAGTTTTATTTAAGTTGTAAGATTGTCTGGAAAACCACAAAGCACGCCAAGGAAATACCGCCGTGCAAATCATGGCGTGACGCAAAGAAAAAACATGAAAAGAAATTCTTACAAATAATCTAGCACTGTTCCAGGATTAAATTGTCGTTTCCTTAGTTGGTGCTAAGTACGTTCAATTCATAAAAGTATCTTATCTACCCACACTTCACAGCAAGGATGGCTATCGTGCGTTTAGTTAACTTAGATCCTAATAAATTAATGCTAGTTACTAATCTGAAGACTTTAAACTCCAGCTTCTGACAAAAGTGATTGAATACTGTTCCACGTAAGTCCTTGCTGGATATAATTTGGTGCTTGAGGATTATAGGGACTTGCTACTCTATCAATAGCAAGAATTTTGGCATCATCTGGTAGTACTGGTATTTCTGGATCAAATGCTGTTGCACGCACTAATGAACTAGAAAAACCCTTAAATATTGCAATCTGGTCTATTTCTCCAGAGATGTTTGCTGTTACAATCAGTACTTCTTGAGGTCGCTTTGCAGTATATTGTTCTAAGCGCTTTTCTACAGAATCATTCATCATGACTTGAAAGTGTTGCGTGCTAGAGAAATTCACAAGTGAGGAACTAGGAGCAAGTAAAAGAGTAGTCAATGGCTAGTTTTGAGTTGAACTTCTAATTCAGAACTGATAACTCCTAGTCTCCTTGTTTCCCAAAATCAAGAATACTCTCTTCACCTCTGCACTGCTTGAAGTAACTTCAACCTTCATTATTGCGGTAAAGCAGAACGTCCTTGTTTGCCTAGTTTAAATAGCACAAAATAGCTTAAGCAAACAACGTAAAAGATTAAACCAACTACGCCTAAAAAGCCCAGGAATTGAGGCGTGGAGTTAGCATGAAAGTATTCTCTGAAAAGTAAAGGTGGCTCTCTTAGTATTGTGCACAAAGGAGTAGCTAAGGCTTCTCTAGAAAAGGCACATTGAAGAAAGGGTATGCTAGCGATCGCTCCTAATACACTATATATAGTCATAGCCCAGCGCCAAGAATTAAATGTGAGTTTTAATACTCCTCTTGGTTGATCGTCAATTTCTTCATTAAGATCTATCCAAAACCACAGCGCAATAGGAATCAGAACTCGAGCGATTGTCCCTGAGATATATCCTACTGGTATTGCTGCAATTAGGAGGTAAACCGTGATTGCCAGCAGGCTTGATACACGCCAATAAATAGTTAATAGGCGTTGAATTGCTTCATCTTTTTGAACAAATGCCCATACAAGCAATATCAAAGGTACAAGAACTGTAAATAATACAGCTAAACGATAGTCCATCCAAACTAGGGGACGTAACCAAACTTCATTTTGCATAACTCAGATGATTTAGGCAGTAAAAAATTCTTTTGCGATGCACTAATAAGAAACAATGATTTAGCAAATCAGTTTTTTTAATCTTCAATTAGATGGCTATAATATCTAATTTCAGAAAAATAATAAAAAGGGACACTTTGTCAAGTGCCCTTGTGAATTGTACATTATGCACGTTGTACAGAATTACACTTGATTGATGATTTTATTCATCATAAATGCGGCATTCAGCAGCTTCTGGGTTCTCATCACAGTATTGTTCGAGAGAATTTTTGGGTTTGGTTTGCTTCTGATGAGAAGCTTCTGCTTGTAGTTCTTCTACTGCATCCCAGGCAGCGGCGCATTCACCAGAACTAGCACCACTGGTGTCACAGATAGAACGTGCTTGCTCTCTTTCTTGTTCGATTTGTTCTTGGATGTTGCTCATAGATTTTGTTGTTTCTGTCATCTTTTAATAGTATAGAAAACTTACAATGCTCTATGTTTTGTGCGTTATGGACTTCTAACGTACAACTCGAGCGTTGCACTTCAATAAATATTGATCGCCTTATAGAGGATAACTCTATAAACAGGGATCAGCAATGGTAGCACTTTATTACTACCATTCATTGATACCAAGCCATGAAGACATGTTTTGTAAATTGATTTTAAGTCTTAATATTTCAGCAACGATCCAGCGAAAGAAAGAATCTATGAGATAGAGATTAGGGATAACTGCGATCGCTTGAGCAAGAATTTGCTAACAAGCTCTATCTTAGGTTGTAGCTCTTCTCAAGTAATAGCTCTGAGTTCTGCTAAGTAGAACGCCTTGATTGTCAGCAAAGCTAAAGAACTCTAGAAAATAAGTTTAAACATGAGGCAATATCGTCTAGACTAATCATGCCTTTATGAACTGGCGTTATGCTCATTAGCTTAATTGCAGATTACGGAAACGGCGATCCAGCTTTTGCTGAAGTAACTCAACGTTTATTGTTAGCTTTACCCAAAGCGCAAGTTAGCTTATTGTCTGTTCCTCCCTTTAGCACTTTAGCTACTGGGTTTTGGGTAGCGCAACTTGGTCTTAATCCTGGTCCACAAGAACGTTTAATTTATCATAATTGCGCACCTCGTCAAGATAAGTCTGAACCAAGATTAGACAATGAAGGGGAGGGGTTAACTTATGCCTTGCTAACTAATGGGGTAAAAGTTGTAGGGGTAAATGCTGGATATACACTATCTTTTATCAAGAATTATTCACAAGTTGTTCAAATAGTCAAGGTATCGCGGGGGGGATCGCAATTTCGTTCGCGAGACGTCTTTCCGCAAGCCGCAGCAGCGATCGCTCAAGATGATTTCAGCCTTTTGGGAGATGAGATAAGTTCTGAGCAAATTCCCGATGCACCCAGCGATCGCGTTGCGTGGATTGATGGCTACGGTAATATTAAAACTACGATTCCTGCGCATAGTATCAACCTGAATCCTGAAGATAAAGTCATTATCCGTGTTGGTGATGTTGTGAGTGATGCGATCTATTCTGATGGCAGTTTTAGAGTACCAGAAGGTACTTTAGCTTTTGCACCAGGGAGTTCTGGCTGGCAAGGAAATGACGGTAAGCCAGTACGATGGATGGAATTATTCTTACGCGGTGGGAATGCGTGGGAACGTTTTGGTAGACCAAAAGTAAATCAAGTTGTGACTCGATTAAGCTAGGAGTTGTGGTAGCGATCGCTTCTGAGATTCCTCATCATTTTACTGAGTCTGCAGGTTGCGGATATGGTACAAACACCAAATAAAGCCTTGACACTAGAAGAGTTTCTTCAACTGCCAGAAACAGAACCCGCTAGTGAATACATTCATGGGCAGATCGTTCAAAAACCAGTGCCGCAAGGGGAACATAGCGCGATTCAAACTGAGTTGTCAGCAGCAATTAATGCCGCACTTAAACCACAACGAGTTGCTAGAGCATTTTGTGAACTTCGCTGTACGTTCGGCGATCGCTCGATTGTTCCAGATATTGCAGTGTTTACCTGGAATCGGATTCCGCGCAAGGAAGATGGTGGAGTTGCTAATGTGTTTGCGATTGCGCGAAGCGCAGCGCCAGAGGTGATCGCACCAGATTGGGTTATTGAAATTCTCTCACCTGACCCAAGCCAAACGAAAGTCACAAAAAATATTTTGCACTGTCTGAAACACAATACGCAAATGGGTTAGTTAATCGATCCTGGAGAGCGATCGGTGTTTGTATATCGATCAGATCAGCCAACAGATGTTTTTGATAAACCAGAGATAAATCTACCTGTACCAGCATTTGCACAAGATTTTAGTTTATCGATGAAAGCATTGTTTGATTGGATACTGGAGTAATCAAACGCAGTAATATCAGAACACACTCGCTAGGGAAGGAAATTACAAAAAAAGAGATCGAGTATAAGCTGCGATCGAGAACCATTGAGGTTGTGTAGAAATGGATGGTGTAGTGATAGCAGTCAGCCACAGTGCGACACATACACAAAAAAAACACCAGCCTCTTGTTCAGGTTTGATAAGGATTGTAGAAGCTTAGCTCACTGCGCTAGCATGGTATCCGTATTAATGTAATACATGATATTAAGCTTTAAAGACGAAAGTACAAAGGATGTGTTTGACGGGTTAGACACAAAGAAAGCTAGAAAAGTCTGCCCTCAAAATTTGTTAGCAGTAGCAAGGCGGAAACTAGATGCAATAAATGCTGCTACGAATCTGAATGATTTAAGGGTTCCGCCAAAAAACTACTTAGAATCCCTTAGTGGCGATCGCCTTGGACAGCATAGTATCAGAATTGATGACCAGTACCGCATCTGCTTTGTTTGGACTGAACAAGGCGCTGAGGAAGTTGAAATAGTAGATTATCACTAATTGGCAAAACTAGAGGACGACTTATGCGTATCCCTGCAAACCGCCCGCCTACCCATCCAGGGGAAATTCTCAAACAAGAGTTTCTTATCCCTATGGGCATTACGCAACAAGAATTGGCAAATCAGCTGAAGATGTCTTATCAAAGAATCAATGAAATTGTCAATGAAAAGCGGGGTATATCAGAAAGTACAGCGCTAAGACTTGCTAAATTTTTTGGGACTTCTGTAGAGTTCTGGCTTAATCTCCAACGAGCTTGTAACTTGTACGATGCTCAAAAAAAAGAATCTAAAATACTAGAATCTATAACTACGGTTAGTGAATTTAAAACATCAGCTTAGCGGCTAGAAACCACAGCTTTTGCTCAAGCTTCTCTTAAAATGCCAAAGTGCGATCGCGCTTCACCAAATGTGAAACCTTCTTAGATTATTAAGTGCGTTTCCGGTATAATGTGTGGCTTCTTACCACAACACCACTAATGGAAACAATTAAATATACGCTTACAGAAGACCAAATGCCGACAGCTTGGTACAACATTCAAGCTGATTTACCGACTTCAATGCCACCTGTTTTACATCCTGGAACAGGACAGCCAATTACTCCAAGCGATCTTGAACCTCTGTTTCCGATGGAGTTAATCGTGCAGGAAGTGAGTCAAGAACGATGGATCGAGATTCCTAAACAAGTACAATCAATTTATCGTCAATGGCGACCAACACCACTGTATCGCGCCCGACGTTTAGAACAAGCCCTCGATACTTCTGCCAAAATTTATTACAAATACGAAGGTGTTAGCCCTGCGGGTAGCCATAAACCGAATACAGCAGTCGCGCAGGCGTATTACAACAAACAAGCCGGAATCAAACGTTTAACAACTGAAACAGGTGCAGGACAATGGGGATCGTCACTAGCGTTTGCTGGGGCGTTATTTGGGTTAGAGGTAGTCGTGTATATGGTGAAAGTCAGCTACCGACAAAAACCTTATCGGCGGGCGTTGATGGAGGCTTATGGTGCCAAAGTCATTGCCAGTCCTAGTGAAGAAACAGCAGCAGGTAGAAAAATTCTCGCGCAGTTTCCTGAAAGCAACGGTAGTTTGGGGATTGCGATTAGTGAAGCTGTGGAAGCTGTACAGGATCAGCACACAAAATATGCTTTAGGTAGCGTCCTGAATCATGTACTACTTCATCAAACTGTAATTGGGTATGAAGCGATCGCACAGTTAGAACAAGCCGGAGATTATCCTGATATCGTTGTTGGCTGTACAGGCGGTGGCAGTAACTTCGCGGGAATTGCTTTTCCTTTTATCGGGGCAAAGCTACGCGGCGAACAAAATAATATCAGATTTGTTGCAGTTGAACCAGCAGCTTGTCCGACACTCACCAAGGGTAAATATACATATGATTTTGGCGACACAGCGCATTTAACTCCCTTAGTAAAAATGCACACTTTAGGAAACTCTTTTATGCCTGAAGGCGTTCATGCTGGTGGGTTGCGGTATCATGGCATGGCTCCCTTACTGAGCCATATTGTCGAGTTAGGACTAATTGAAACTCGTGCCGAACCACAACTTAGTTGCTTTGCTGCGGGGCTGACATTTGCAAGGGTTGAGGGTATTCTTCCTGCACCTGAAGCGAATCATGCGGTAAAAGCTGCGATTGATGAAGCGTTGTGCTGTAAAGAGGAAGGAACGAGTAAGACTATCTTATTCAATCTCTGCGGTCACGGTCACTTTGATATGCAAGCTTATATGGATTATCAAGCTGGATTGTTGCGTGATACAGAATACAATGCAGAGGAAGTCGCAATGGCGCTAGCAGGATTGCCTGTGTTTAATTAGGTATAAGCTAATCCAGGTTGAATTGTTAAGTAACTGTAGCCTCTCTAGCCCCCTAAATCCACGCCAGTTGCTCTCACGCGTAGGAACCACTGCGGTGCAGAGGTTCCCCAACTCCAAATCAAAGCCTGACGAGTGGACACTCTTAAGTGCGAGTTTTGTTGATAAGTCCACGCAGGTGGACTTAGTTTTTCTAGCAGCGAATTCATTCGCCAAGCTTTTATTCCGCAGCAACAGAAGCTAATTCTTCTTTGGAGTCAGAATCTTTAGTATCTGGTTCGACAACTTCCTCTTCTGGCAAACCAAGCATGGATTTATACAGCTTGATGTAATCTTTGGCAGATGTTGTCCAACTGAAATCTTGGTTCATACCGCGTTGTTGCAGGGCTTGCCAGTATTCTTTATAGCGGAAGCTTTCCCAAGCTCTTACCATACACGTGTAAAGATCCAAAGGTTCGTAACGGTCAAAGCAATAGCCTGTACCAGCATGATTGATAGGCTCGTGGTGCGATACGGTATCAACTAAGCCACCTGTACGGCGCACAATTGGCACACAGCCATAACGAAGCGCAAGCATTTGGCTAATACCGCAAGGCTCAAAGCGACTTGGCATAAGGAAAGCATCACTACCAGCGTAGATACGTCGTGCTAGGGCATCGTTGTAGAGTAAATAGGTTGCCATTCGACCAGGAAAACGGGACGCCATTTGCCACAATTGGCTTTCATAATAGCGATCGCCTGTTCCTAGTACTACGAACTGGGCATCAGTATAAGCTAAGAACCGATCGAGCGTTTGTAAAATCAAATCGATACCTTTTTGTTCGACTAACCGCGTAACGATACCAATTAAAAAAGCACCCGAATTAACTTCTAAACCGACTTCTTCCTGTATTGCGACTTTATTTGCCTTGCGCTGGTCTAATGTATCAGTCGTAAATGTTTGAGCAATGTATTTATCGGTGACTGGATCGTAAACTTCAGTGTCAATGCCATTGATAATGCCAGACAGCTTACCACTAATAAACGACAACAAGCCTTCCAACGTTTCACCATACTCGACTGTCTGAATTTGCTGCGCGTAGGTGGGAGAAACTGTCGTGACGCGATCGGCATATTGTACGGCAGCTGCCATCGTGTTGTGTCCTTGCATATACCACGGACACCAAGTAATTTTCTCTAAGTACCAGCGCCACGGTCCTTGATAAGCTAAGTTGTGAATCGTAAACACTGTGGAAATATCTGGAGACTGGTGCATCCATACAGGAATCATTCCTGTATGCCAGTCGTGACAGTGAATAATTTCAGGCTTCCAATAGTTCCAAGCAAATTCCGCTGCACCGTTGGCAAAGAATGTAAACCTCCATTCTTCATCTTCCCCAGCATAAATGCGACGGGGTGAAAACGCTGGATGTCCAAATAGATACAAGGGGACATCGGTGCCAGGAAGGACAGATTCGTAAACTGCGAATGACTGAAACATCGCATTACCATGCCAAACTGGATCTTTGGGAATCTCCATTTTGTCGGGCAAAAAGCCATAGTATGGCATGAATATACGGACATCATGCCCCATTGCTCTTAACACTTTGGGTAAAGCACCAACAACGTCTCCCATTCCACCGACTTTGGCGATGGGGGCTGCTTCTGCGGCAACAAACAGAATTCGCATCTTAATATTTATGTCCCCTATTCGTATTGCGTCGAGATCATGATAGCGGATGTGAGGGGCGAGGAGCGAGGGGTGAGTGAGCGTGTAGACGTGTGGGAGTGTTGTAGAGATTAAAAGATTTAATTGCTTTTTTCCCTACTACCCTACTACCCTCTACTCTTTTCATCCACTCATCCACGTTGCACAGTTTGGAAGATCTCTTCGAGGATCTCTTGCGCACCTTGTTGACGAAGGCGTTGGGCAAGTTCAGTTCCTAGTTGTTCGGCGGTGCTAGCGCTACCTGTGACGGTGTCTTTGACAAACTTTGTGCCGTCTACACTTGCAACTATACCTGTTAGTGTTAAAGCATCGCCGTCGAGTTGAGTGTTGACACCGATAGGGACTTGACAACCGCCTTCGAGAGAGCGGAGAAAGGCTCGTTCAGCTAATGTGCGATCGCGTGTGGGTACGTGTTCAATTGCTTTAATTAATGACAATACTTCAGTATCATCAGTACGACATTCGATGCCTAACGCACCTTGTCCAACAGCGTGTAACGAAACTTCTGCGGGTAAAACTTGGTGAACGCGATCGCCCATTCCCAATCGTCGTAAGCCTGCTACGGCTAAAATAATTGCGTCATATTCGCCTGCATCGAGTTTTGCTAAACGAGTATTTAAGTTGCCTCGGATATCTTTAAAAGTTAAATGGGGAAAGTGATAGCGTAGCTGTGCCAATCGTCGTAAAGAAGATGTTCCGACAACTGCGCCTTCGGGTAAAGTATCGATTTGTTTATCTTTATGCTTTTCGTGTACGACTAATGCATCAGCGGGATCTTCGCGTTCAGTGACAACTCCTAACATTAACCCTTCCGGTAAGTTTGTCGGCAAATCTTTGAGCGAATGCACCGCAAAATCAATTTCATGCTGTAGCATTCCGACTTCAAGTTCTTTAGTAAATAGCCCTTTATCACCAATCTTAGCGAGAGCTACATCCAAAATCTTGTCACCTTGAGTAGACATCGTGTGGACTTCAAAGGTGCGATCAGGAAAGGCTTTTTGTAGTTGTTCTTGCACCCAGTAAGTCTGTACTAGCGCAAGTTGACTTTTACGCGAACCAATCCGAATTGTGCGAGTAGAATTGGAAACGGTGGGAGAAGCGTTGGGGGACATATAAGCAGTTCAAAATTCAAAATTTAAATGTCTAACAGCGCGTTGCGTTGTAGCAGCACAAATTAAATCACTTGATCTAGACTACCGCAGTGCTTGACCAAGATAGGCAATACCAATTCGGAACATTTGTAATTCTTTATTCTCTTGTGTACCTAAGCTATCTCTGCTCAATTGGTCCATGCACCATCTGGAATTCGTCTGCCAAGGAATTTTCTCAACTCATAATTCTCTTAAACTCACCTCTCAACGCCACTTGCTACAACAGGGGACACCCCCAAAGGCGCAGTGGCTCCCCCTCACCCCTCTGCAATGTCAAAAGGCAGTATGAGAAAATAGACTGTGAGTAGTAATGTCAGAAAGACTGGAATTAAATCGCAGTGGATATTAAAAATGGTTTTGTAGATACCGTTGGTAACACACCATTAATTCGGTTAAAGCGCTTCAGTGAAGAAACAGGGTGTGACATTCTTGGTAAAGCAGAGTTTCTCAATCCTGGTGGTTCTGTCAAAGATCGAGCAGCACTTTACATTATCAAAGATGCAGAAGAAAAAGGATTGCTCAAACCTGGTGGTACTGTCGTAGAAGGAACTGCTGGCAATACTGGTATTGGTTTAGCCCATATATGCAACGCCAAAGGCTACAAATGTCTAATTGTGATTCCTGAAACTCAATCACAAGAGAAAATGGATGCTTTGAGAACCTTAGGCGCCCAAGTCCGTCCAGTACCAGCCGTGCCCTACAAAGATCCAAACAATTACGTCAAACTCTCAGGTAGAATTGCCTCAGAGATGGAAAATGCTATCTGGGCAAATCAGTTCGATAATTTAGCAAACCGTCAAGCTCATTACGAAACTACAGGATTTGAGATTTGGCAGCAAACCGATGGTAAGGTCGATGCTTGGATAACTTCTACTGGCACTGGTGGGACTTTAGCTGGTGTTGCCATGTTCCTCAAAGAGAAAAACCCAGCAGTTAAAACTGTTTTAGCCGATCCTATGGGCAGTGCGCTATACAGTTACATTAAAACTGGTGAAACTAAAAGTGAAGGTAGTTCGATTACCGAAGGCATTGGGAACAGTCGTGTAACTGCAAATATGGAAGGTGCGCCAATTGACGACGCTATTAGAATTGAGGATCCTGAGTGTATCCGTGTTGTTTATCGATTACTGCGTGAAGAAGGAATCTTTGTCGGTGGTTCTTCTGGAATTAATGTGGCAGCAGCAGTCACCCTTGCTAAACAAATGGGCCCAGGACACACGATTGTGACAATTCTATGTGATAGTGGAGGGCGTTATCAATCACGACTTTTTAACCAAGAATGGCTGGCAACAAAAGGGCTATCACCCAATGTGAATTAGCCGCCCAAGCATAACAATAACATCGTTATCCCTTTCCCTCATGACAACGCTTGAGTATTGATGTCGAACACATTTTTTAACAGGCGATCGCACTCTCAACAAGACAATCTTTCCAGATGCGTCATGGTGTGCCAACATCGCACTTGTCGTAAACAAGGCGCGGCAAAAGTACTTGCTGCTTTTCAATCTCATCCAGTTGCGGGGATTGATATTGTCAGCAGTAACTGCCTAGGGCAGTGCGGTAATGGACCTATGGTACTAGTGTTACCAGAGCAAATTTGGTATAGTCGCGTTCAACCTGCTGAAGTACCAGCAGTAGTAAAAAGACATCTTCTGGGCGGATGTCCTGTAGCAGCAATGCTTTACTCACCTCGGTAGTATTCATGAGTAAGAAAGGGAACATCCACTACTTCTCCCACAATATCTCCTACTTTTACCTCTAAACCAAGTCCGCCTGCTTTGTTGCGGATGTAACCTAATCCAAAGTAACCTTTCTCAATAGCAGTACAACTAGTAAGCTTGCCAACTTTTTCGTCTCCCACTGTAATGACACTTCCAGGTTCTACTTGCGAATCGAGGCGAATACCCCACAGATGTTGTTTGACTCCTTTGTATGTGTTGAGACGGGCAATAGTTTCTTGTCCGATGTAGCATCCTTTATCGAAGGAAATAGAGTGCCATAATCCTGCTTCTAAAGGATTATAGTCTTCGGTAAGTTCTTTTTCTGGTGTTGGGCGACCTTGGAGAATGCGTAGCTGTTCCCAAACCCGATCGCCTATCGGTTTTACTCCTACTTGGATAATAGTACTCCATACATTTGCCGCAGCTTCAATAGGAATAATCAATGTGTACCCTGGTAACGCCAAGCCACTACCGGCTGCAATGCGCACTTCACTTTCTGCAAACTTTACGACTTGATGATGTGCATACGGCTGATTGATAATTGCACTTGCTCCCAATTGCTCTAAAACTGCATCACTTTTTGGTCCAATCAAACTAAATGTTGCTGTTGCATCTGTGATGTCTTTTAACTGCACTTTATCAGCAAAAAAGATATAGCGGTCTAACCAGTCAATCAGAAACTCGCGGCGATTGGGTGAAACAATTAACAAAACTGCATCTTCACCAACATAAGCTGTGACTAAATCAATTGTCCGCGCAGTAGAAGTAATAAAAACAGTATCGCAGCCTTGTCCTGGTTTGAGTTGCTGAAAATTATTAGTACTTTGGTTATGCAAAAACCGCAGGCGTTCCTCATCACTAACTTGAATTCGTCCCCAATGTGAGCGATCGCATAAAACAACCTCCTCTTGAGAAGCCTGCAGTGCAGCTGCATCATTGCCAAAACTGACTGGAACATCACAATCTTGCGTGCTTTCAGCAAACTTTGCTCCAGTATGAAGCTGAATATTTCGCAGTTGCTGCATAAAATTTACCTTTCTACTATTAGCTTATTTATACATCTGGCAGGTTAGCAAACAACTGCGCAACTAACTCTCCTGCTTTTTCATCTAACTGTTGCCAGTCGATATCGCCAGTTTCATCAATCAGACTCGTATCAATTTTAATGTCGTTTGAATGTGTTGTACCTGATGGGTTGTAGCTACAAAAGCAAATTTGATAACACAGTTCCCATAAATTCACCTCAACTTCTGGTACACCCTGATGATGTAAGCACAAGTGATATTCTGGTTGTGGTGTTGGTAAATGAATTAATCTTTGTTCTATCTCTGTCACTTGGTCTGGAGAAGCAGTATCTAAGTAGTGTACGAGTTGTGTTACAGTTCCTTTTACTTCTTCTGTTGTGCCTTCAGGCCAAACCATAACGTCTTTGTATGTTCCTCGCCAATTCGATGCTTCAAGTTGCTTACCAATATGATCAATAACTCGAATGAACGCTGGTTGCATTAATATTTCAGCTTGCTGCCAAGCTAGAGGATCTGTAATTTTGGGTAGCATAAGATGATTTTGTAGGACTAAATGCAATAAAGTACAAAAGCTTTTCTGTATTCTTACAAAAATTTTGTTAGCTTTGCGATCGCCTTATACTGGTATAAATTAGTGTTTGATACTACTGAACAACGTTTATTAAGTATCGATAGTATAAACTCGCTCTTAATTATTCATGTTTTAGCATGTATTTTTAGCTACCACCACTTTTAATACTAGTAAATTTTCCTAATAAATTGCATGGCAAAAAACTATATCCTACGATAGGATACATGGTTAGAAAATGTCATATAATAATTTTTAAGATATAGAGTTAAGTAGAAAATCTAAAGTATTTAAAATACTCCTTTTTAATTATTAAGAGGAGGTCAAATTTTAATAATCTTGTTTACGTAGTAGTTAATAAATCGTTCTTAATAAGAAATTGACTAAACGGCAGTAGTATATTAAATTAGATATTTTTGACTTTATTTATACCTTTTCTTTAAAAAATATATAAAGCAATTTTTTTTATCTTTGTGCAGATTTCAAACATTTTATGAAAACGCGAGCAAGTCGTTCACTAAAAGCTACAGTAGAGGGAATCAAGCAAGCCAATAAAGCTGTACTGAAATTTGCGACAAAAACAGAGTTAGCAGTAGAACTAGAAGTTTCTCGTGCCACTGTACAAAATTTTTTTGCAGGAAAACCAGTTGCTAGAGAAAATTTCCATAAAATCTGTGAAAAGCTAGGCATATCTTGGCAAGAAATAGCAGACTTTCCAGAACAATATCTATTGTCAGAAAGCACAGTAAATATATCTTGTCAAGACTTTTCAGGCTTTATTTCAAGAAACATACAGCAAAATATCCAAACTGTTATTCAGCAAAAATGCGGTAGTTTTAGAGTTTTAGATATGTCACAGCCTAGAACTCTACAGGAAGTTTATACTAGTCTTAACATTTTAGAGAACATTAGTAATCGTAATTGGCTAGAGATAGAGCAACTTCATCAAAATTTTAATTTAATAGATGATAACAAAATAGTCTCGAGCAATAGTAAAATACAGGATTTCTCAGCATTACAAGCTGTCAAAAAATACTCCAAACTAATTCTTTTAGGGAAACCAGGTTCTGGCAAAACAACACTTCTCAAACACATTGCAATAGAATCTGTTTCAGAAAATTTAATAATTCTAAAAATCCCTATCTTTATTACACTCAAAAATTTTGCAGAAAGCCGATATAAACTTAGCTTAGTTACGTATATCAAACAAGAGCTAGCTAGCTATGGCATCAATAAATTATTTGCTACTCAAATATTAAATCAAGGTCAAGCACTAATTTTATTAGATGGACTAGATGAAGTAGGTCAAAAAGATATTTATTGCGTTTTACAGCAAATCAGCGAAATTAGTACTAAATATCACACTAATCAGTTTATTTTGACCTGTCGTATAGGATCAACAGAGTACAATTTAGAACACTTTACTGAAGTAGAACTTACTGATTTTAATCAATACCAAATTAGTAGTTTCGTAAAAAAATGGTTTGCGGGGACAGCGATTGATAAAGGCAAACGTTTTCTTCTCAAATTACAACAAAACCCGCGCTTGCAAGAACTTGCGACAAACCCCTTACTATTAACGTTACTTTGTTTGGTGTTTGCAGAAGCCGGACATTTTCCTACCAATCGGAACAAGTTATATCAAGAAGCATTGGATATTTTACTTAAGAAATGGGACGCTAAGCGCTATGTTGAGCGTGATGAAGTTTACAAACAGCTATCAGTATCGCGAAAGCATGAATTATTAAGCTACATTGCACGAAATACATTTGAGAAAGGAGAATACTTCTTTAAACAGCAGGATCTAGAACGGTATATTGCAGAATATATCTATAACTTCCCAGATGTATGTGCATGTGGGCAGAGTTTATCGTTCAAACCCGAAGCTATACTTAAAGCAATAGAAGCCCAGCATGGTTTACTTGTAGAACGTGCTAAAGGGATTTACTCTTTCTCCCATCTAACATTTCAGGAATATTTTACTGCAAAAAATATTGTTTGTAACGCAGAAGCCAAAGGTGATAAAGCATTAACGCAACTTGCGAATTGTATTACTGATAAGCGCTGGCAGGAAATATTCATACTATGTGTAGGAATGCTGCCACAGGCAGACTATTTATTACTGCTAGCAAAGAAATACATTGATTACTTATTAGCCGACGACATCCAATTGCAACAATTTTTGAGGTGGCTAGATGCCAAGTCATACAATACATCAAGTTCTTGTTCTTTGTTGAACTTGCGAGCCTTTTATCTTGACCTAGAACTTAGTCGGACTTGTGGAATTATAGAAGGCAAATTAGAGTTATCTAAAGCTTGTAATCCCGCATTTACTCGTTATATCAACTCCGAATTATCTCTCGATCTAGCTCTAGACCGCGTTCTTACAATTGACTATATTTTGAAACAAACCACTCAACCCGTATTAATTTATCATCGCGTTTTAGATCGAGCAATTGTGCGTGCTAGTCTTGTTGCGCCTGAATTAAGACAAGTACTACAAGCACTTAAGCAACATACAATAGATTATTGTCAGAGTAATGACAGCTTTATTAAGTGGTGGATAACTGCTGGTCAAGATGAAATAACATTATTGAGAAACGCGGTCATTCAGCAGCGTAACTTTGCTTACGATTGGCATTTTAATCCTCATCAACAAAACTTGTTGAAGCAGTATTACGATACTACTATACTATTGCTCAACTGCTTAAATTCTAACTGCGTTTCTATTGAAGTTCGACAGAAAATAGCAAATTCTATATTGCTACCTTCAGCAAAGCTATCTCAGGTTGCAGTATAAAGTTAAGAGGAGAATCCCCTTACTTTATACTTAAGAATTGCGATCGCACTTTACGTCCAGCAGGCTATGCACTTTGATAGCTACTTGGTAGTGTATCTTTTAGTGGTGTCCACCGAAAATAGCGATCGCCACCTCTTTCTAGCACAACTTTTACTCGTGGTTCTAAGCTTGCTAAATTTGCTAAGTATTCAATCTCTTGACTAGCAAGCAAATGTCCTTCAATCATCCACAGAACTAATCCTTTTGATTTCGGTGGTAGTTGTTCTAGATGATACGTAACTATCGGTGGTGCATAGTAAACATTTCCTACTGCGGCGCCTTTGCCAACACTTTTTTTGCCTAAGTGTGGAGGACGTATTCCGTGAACTCTAGTCAAATATGCTGCTACATCACCCAAAGAGCGAGCTGTAATGTGTAAGGTAGTATATCCTGCTGCTCGTAGTCGGCGTTGATAGCGACCTTCAAAACCTCCCTCCAGTGGTACATAAACTCCAAGTGCACCAGACTTTTCCAAGTCTTTGATAAATTTATTGCCAGTAATAATTAGTGCCATAAGTTTTTTGTTCTCATTGAAACGTCAACGCCTGCTATTGTGATATATCAACCAATAGTGGATGGTTACTGCTATGTCTAGCAAGACTGTTCCTTACTCGTGTATTATCTCTAATTTTAAGTATCTATGCTTAGCTATAAGAATTCTCATTATTTTTTGGATTGATAAAAACAAATTATATTTTGATTCTCAATTTTGATCGCACAAATCTAAGAGAACTTCATAGCACTTCAATTTTCAGCATCCAATGTAGACAAAAAAATCATATTGGTTTATGATGTTAGATTGTGACCAAAATGCCTCAATCGTGAGCCAACAACTTTATTACTAGGGTTGTCGGCAGCGTAAACTATTTGGCAGCACGGACGTGTTGATTGCTAGATTTAAAGGGTAGCGTTATAATTTTTTATGGCGTTATGCTATCAAACTGCGCTCTCCAAATAGAGCAGACGGCAAAGCTAATTGTATTGGCTAGCGCCCAAAGTCGCATGAGGCACATACGCTGGGAGCTTGGCATTTCCAAGCAGTTATCTAATTGAACCTTGGTTCAATGGGCGAGTAGTAAAGCAGAAGTAGACAGCAATGTGTTAACACCTGCGGTACAGTCTAAAGCTCATCAGCATAGATACTAAACGGCAAGCCGTTTAAGTCTAGGTGAGGTCATTAACTGCAAGAGCGATCGCTCTAAATCTGAAGTGTATGTCCATGCGTAGGCATTAAACCAAAAGTGACTTCTTTTTTACTCATACTTTGAGTAGTGGGGAAGAAACTTTCTAGTGAAACCGGTTGCAGCGAATCAGCGTTATCCGGTGCTAATTCAACCTTGAAAAAAGGAGAAACCAGTTACTGTGGCTGTAGGTATCCTCGGCACAAAGCTGGGCATGACCCAAGTGTTTGACGAGGCAGGAAAAGCAATTCCTGTAACTGTAGTTCAAGCCGGTCCATGCACAGTTACGCAAATCAAAACGAAGGAAACAGATGGCTATACTGCCATCCAAGTTGGTTACAAAGAAGTGAAGCCCAAAGCATTAAACAAACCGCTTCTGGGTCATCTTGCTAAATCATCTGCTCCATCTTTGCGTCACTTACGTGAGTATCACTTAGATAACCCAAGTGAATACGATCTAGGTCAAGAAATCAAAGCAGATATCTTTACTTCTGGGCAGATGGTCAATGTCATCGGGACTAGCATTGGTCGTGGTTTTGCCGGTTATCAAAGACGGCATAACTTTGGTCGCGGACCAATGTCTCATGGTTCTAAAAACCATCGATTACCTGGTTCAATTGGTGCAGGGACAACTCCAGGGCGTGTTTATCCTGGTAAAAAGATGGCAGGTCGTTTGGGCGGAAAGCGCGTGACAATTCCTCAATTGACAGTAGTACAGGTAGATTCAGAGCGTAACCTACTCCTGATCAAGGGCGCAGTTCCAGGTAAGCCTGGTGCTTTATTAAACATTGTGCCAGCACGACGAGGTAGTCAAACGTAGGGCGAAGCTATAGGAATTGCCACTACAGGTGATTGGGGTAAATCTTGATACCCAACACCGAGCTACAAAGAAAGGATAAACAAATGGTAGATTGTGTAGTAAAAAACTGGCAAGGAGAAGAGGTAGGACAAGCAACACTCGATTTGCGCGTTGCCAAAGAAGATAGTGCTGCTCATATTGTCCACCGAGCCTTGGTACGGCAAATAACCAACGCCAGACAAGGTACAGCAAGTACTAAAACTCGTGCAGAGGTTCGTGGCGGTGGTCGCAAACCTTGGCGGCAAAAAGGAACGGGTCGCGCGCGTGCTGGCTCAATCCGTTCTCCACTGTGGCGGGGTGGTGGTGTCATCTTTGGACCAAAGCCGAGAGATTATGAAATTAAGATGAATCGCAAAGAGCGGCGGTTAGCTTTGCGTACAGCTTTGACAAGTCGGGCTGCGGATATGGTAGTGGTAGAAGATTTTGCGAGTGAGCTACCAAGACCAAAAACGAAAGACCTCTTAGCAGCGATCGCACGTTGGGGAATTGACCCAGAAACAAAGGTTCTGTTAATTTTGCCTGAGCTTGTAGAAACTGTTTATCTCTCAGCACGAAACGTTGCTCAAGTCAAGTTAATTGCTGCCGATCGGTTGAATGTTTACGACCTATTAAATGCTGACCGAATCGTGACTACGGTAGCTGCCATTGAAAAGATTCAGGAGGTCTACGGTGCCTAAGATAGATCCGCGATCGCTACCTGATTTAGTCCGTCGTCCCATACTAACTGAAAAGGCGACTCGGCTAATGGAGGAAAACAAATTCACATTTGAAGTGATTCCTCAAGCTACCAAGCCAGACATCAAAGCAGCGATCGAAGACTTGTTTCAAGTCAAAGTTATTCAAGTAAACACTCAGCAACAACCACGCAAGCAACGTCGAGTAGGGAGATTTATTGGCTTTAAGTCTCAATACAAAAAAGCGATTGTTACGGTAGCGACTGGGGAAGAAGACAAAATTAGAAAAGTCCTGTTCCCAGATGTTTAGTGCGTTGTCAGTTGTTATATAGACAATTCAATCAACAACTTGAACTTTTAAACACAACAAACAAAACTTATGGGTACACGTTCTTATCGTCCATATACACCCAGTACGCGCCAGCGTATTGTCTCTGACTTTAATGAAATTACTAAAACTGAACCAGAGCGATCGCTAACAACCTCAGTTCACCGTCCTAAAGGTCGAAACAATCGTGGTGTCATTACCAGTCGTCGCCGAGGTGGCGGACACAAGCGTTTATATCGGGCGATCGACTTTAAACGCAATAAACATAATATTCCCGCCAAAGTAGCCGCGATCGAATACGATCCCAACCGCAATGCTCGCATCGCTCTGCTGTATTACCAAGATGGAGAAAAACGGTACATTATTCAACCGAATGGCTTGAAAGTGGGACAAACCGTAATTTCCGGTCCAGATGCACCTTTTGAAGATGGTAATGCTCTCCCACTTAGCAGAATTCCTCTAGGAACAACAGTTCACAATGTTGAACTCTATCCTGGTCGTGGTGCTCAAATTGTTCGTGCTGCCGGTGCTAGTGCGCAAGTAGTTGCGAAAGAGGGTAACTACGTTACACTCAAGCTTCCTTCGGGCGAAGTCCGGCTTGTGCGCCGCGAATGCTACGCCACAATTGGGCAAGTTGGCAACATTGATGTACGCAACCTTAGCTCAGGAAAAGCAGGACGAAATCGTTGGAAAGGACGCCGACCTAAGGTCAGAGGTAGTGTAATGAACCCAGTCGATCACCCACATGGTGGTGGTGAGGGTAGAGCACCAATTGGTAGATCAGGACCTGTGACACCTTGGGGTAAGCCAACCTTAGGAGCTAAAACACGTAAGCCAAAGAAAGCTAGCAATGCTCTCATCATTCGTCGTCGTCGCAAGTCTTCCAAACGCGGTCGCGGTGGCAGAGAATCATAAATCTAAAATCTAACATCCAACATTGAGCTATGGGTCGTTCTTTAAAAAAAGGTCCTTTTGTTGCTGATAGTTTGCTCAGCAAAATCGAAAAGCTAAATACAAAAGGCGAAAAACAAGTCATCAAAACATGGTCGCGAGCATCTACTATTTTGCCTCAGATGGTCGGTCACACAATCGCTGTCCACAATGGACGGCAACACGTGCCGGTCTTTATCAACGAGCAAATGGTAGGACACAAACTAGGTGAGTTCGCTCCGACACGTACCTTTCGCGGTCATGCCAAAAGCGATAAAAAAGCAGGGAGATAAATAGCTGATAGCTGTGAGCTAACAGCTAAAGGAGAAATGTTATGGCTAGTGATACTACAGAAGTAAAAGCAAGCGCCCGTTACATCCGGATGTCTCCCTACAAAGTACGTCGCGTTCTCGATCAAATTCGCGGGCGATCGTACCGAGAAGCGTTGATAATTCTGGAATTTATGCCCTACAGAGCCTGCGATCCAATCCTCAAAGTGCTCAGAAGTGCAGTTGCTAATGCTGAACATAATGCTGGCTTAGACCCAGCAGAGCTAAAAATTACTCAAGCGTATGCAGATCAAGGACCAGTGCTTAAGCGTTTTCAACCAAGAGCACAAGGTCGAGCTTACCAAATTCGCAAGCCTACGTGTCACATTACAGTGGCAGTTGCGACAGACACAGCGTTAGCAGCAGAAAGTTAGTCACAAGAGGAAGTATTTGTGGGACAAAAAATTCATCCAATCGGGTTTCGCCTAGGAGTTACCCAAGAACATCAATCGCAGTGGTTTGCTGAACCAGGGCGTTATCCTGAAATTCTTAAAGAAGATCATAAACTACGCAATTACGTCGAGCAAAAGCTGGGCAGATTAGCGCAAAATAATAACGCAGGAATTTCTGAAGTACGGATTGAGCGTAAGGCAGATCAAATCGACCTTGAAGTCCGCACAGCTCGTCCTGGAGTCGTCGTCGGTCGTGGTGGTACTGGAATTGAATCACTGCGCACAGGATTACAAGAATTACTCGGTGGAAACCGTCAAATTCGCATTAATGTTGTCGAAGTACAACAAGTTGATGCTGATGCTTATCTCATTGCTGAGTACATTGCACAGCAGCTGGAACGCCGCGTTTCCTTCCGTCGCGTCGTTCGGCAAACAATTCAACGCGCTCAAAAAGCTGGTATTCAAGGTATCCGGATTCAAGTCAGCGGTCGGCTCAATGGTGCAGAAATTGCTCGTACTGAGTGGACTCGTGAAGGCAGAGTACCGCTACATACATTAAGAGCGGACATTGACTATGCCTATACGACGGCACGAACCATCTATGGAATTTTGGGAATTAAAGTGTGGATCTTTAAGGGAGAGATTATTCCTGGACAAGAGCAAACACCAACACCGACAACAACTCAACCGCGCCGTCGCCAACCACAACAGCGCCGTCGTCAGCAGTTTGAAGACCGTTCCAACGAAGAATAACAGCCGTTAGCAAGAATGCTAATTGCTTTAAAGGTACCCAATCATGCTAAGTCCTAGAAGAACAAAATTCCGCAAACAACAGCGCGGACGAATGGAAGGAATCGCCACTAGAGGTAATAATCTCAATTTTGGTGATTTTGGTCTCCAAGCTTTAGAACCCGCTTGGATCACTTCACGTCAAATCGAAGCTTCACGTCGGGCAATGACTCGCTATATTCGTCGTGGTGGCAAAATTTGGATTCGCATATTTCCTGATAAACCTGTAACGATGCGCCCAGCAGAAACGCGGATGGGTTCAGGTAAAGGTTCTCCTGAATATTGGGTGGCAGTTGTTAAGCCAGGACGAATTTTGTTTGAAATTGCCGGCGTTCCCGAAGAAACAGCACGGGAAGCAATGCGTTTAGCAATGTATAAGCTACCAATTAAAACAAAGTTTGTTGTGCGTTCAGAGGATGAGGTTTAGAGTATGCCACTTCCGAAAATTTCCGAAGCAAGAAATTTAAGTGATGAAGAAATAGTTGCCCAAATCACTGCCTTGAAGAAGCAACTATTTCAACTGCGCCTCCAAAAAGCCACGCGACAGTTGGAAAAACCACATCAGTTTAAGCACGCTAGACATCAACTAGCACAATTACTCACTGTGGAACACGAAAGAAAAGCAGCAGCACAATCTCAGTCTGGTGCAAAAGAATAGGTAACTATGGCAATTAAAGAACGAGTTGGCGTTGTAGTCAGCGACAAAATGGCAAAAACGGTGGTCGTCGCCGTTGAAAACCGCGCTTCTCATCCCAAATATGGAAAAATCGTCGTCCAAACGCGGCGCTATAAAGCTCACGACGAAGCAAATGAATGTAAAGAAGGCGATCGCGTCCGCATTCAAGAAAGTAGACCTCTCAGCCGCACAAAACGCTGGGTGGTTAAAGAAATCCTTAGTAGTGCCACTACTAGCTAGACAATCGGGAGATTAGCTGTGATTCAACCCCAGTCTTACCTTAATGTTGCTGATAACAGCGGTGCGCGAAAATTGATGTGCATTCGTGTTATGGGTGCAGGTAATCGCCGTTATGGCGGTGTCGGCGATGTAATTATCGCTGTAGTCAAAGATGCCATTCCGAATATGGCAGTGAAAAAATCAGATGTTGTGCGTGCAGTGATTGTCCGGACGCGTAAAGGATTGCGTCGCGATAGTGGCATGAGTATTCGTTTTGATGACAATGCAGCAGTCATTATCAATGCCGATGGTAATCCTCGCGGTACTCGTGTTTTTGGACCAGTTGCCCGCGAACTGCGCGACAAAAACTATACGAAAATTGTTTCCCTGGCTCCGGAGGTGCTGTAATGGCTGCACAGAAGAATGGATCTACACCGATTCGCTACAAAATGCACGTCAAAACCGGAGATACCGTACAAGTGATCTCAGGTAGCGACAAGGGCAAAGTCGGTGAAGTCCTCAAGACATTTCCTAAATTAAGCAAAGTGATCGTTCAAGGCGTGAATGTCAAAACCAAGCACGTCAAACCCACACAAGAGGGCGAATCCGGTCGCATTGTAACTTCAGAAGCACCGATTCATAGCTCTAATGTCATGCTCTACTCGACAAAGCAAAACGTTGCTAGTCGCGTTTGCTACACCTTTAACGAGCAAGGACGTAAAGTCCGCATGCTCAAAAAAACTGGTGAAATCCTTGATAAATAGCTTAATTTTCCTGACCAAGACCAGGAAGTAGTAGAAGTAAAAACTATGACAGCACGACTCAAAAGCTTATACCAAGAACAGATAGTCCCGCAGTTGATGGAGCAGTTTCAGTATATAAATATCCATCAAGTGCCAAAGTTGACAAAAGTAACAGTAAATCGAGGTTTGGGCGAAGCCGCACAAAACGCGAAAGCGCTTGAATCGTCCATTAACGAGATTGCCACAATTACAGGTCAAAAACCCGTTGTTACGCGTGCCAAAAAAGCGATCGCTGGCTTTAAAATTCGCCAAGGTATGCCAGTTGGCTTGATGGTGACATTGCGTGGCGAACGGATGTATGCCTTTGTAGACAGACTTGTTAACTTGGCATTACCTCGTATTCGTGACTTTCGCGGTATCAGCCCTAAAAGCTTTGACGGACGCGGTAACTATACCCTTGGTGTTCGCGAACAACTGATTTTCCCAGAAGTTGATTACGACAGCATCGATCAAATTCGGGGTATGGATATTTCCATTATCACTACAGCAAAAAACGATGAAGAAGGTCGCGCATTGCTCAAAGCAATGGGAATGCCTTTTCGGGATCAATAACGTTTATTAAGAGGAAACGATGGCGGCTAACGACACAATTGCAGATATGCTGACGCGCATCCGCAATGCAAATATGGCGCGGCATCAGACAACACAGATACCAGCCACAAAAATGACCCGCAGCATTGCTCAAGTATTAAGGGAAGAAGGCTTCATTGCCGATTTTGAAGAGACAGGCGAAGGCGTTAAACGCAATTTAGTCATCTCACTCAAATATAAAGGCAGAAATCGCCAACCTTTGATCACTGCCTTGAAGCGAATTAGTAAACCAGGTTTACGAGTTTACTCTAACCGCAAAGAGCTACCACGGGTACTCGGAGGCATCGGGATTGCGATTATTTCTACTTCTAGCGGCATCATGACCGACCGAGAAGCCCGACGTCAAGGCTTGGGTGGTGAAGTGCTTTGCTATGTTTGGTAAGACAGCTAGCTATTAGCTGGTTGATTAGGAGTTAATAAGTCATGTCTCGAATTGGTAAGCGCCCAATTACGATTCCCGCCAAAGTCCAAGTGACTATTGACGGGTCACAAGTTAAAGTCAAAGGTCCGAAAGGCGAACTCTCGCGCATGCTGCCAGCCGCAGTAACAATCGCCCAAGAGGGTGAAACATTACTAGTTAAACGAGTTGATGACTCGCGAACAGCCCGTCAGATGCATGGTTTGGCTCGCACCTTGGTTGCCAATATGATTGATGGAGTCTCGCAAGGATTTCAACGTAGGTTAGAAATTCAAGGAGTTGGCTATCGTGCTGCAGTTCAAGGTCGCAACCTCACACTTAACGTAGGATACAGCCATCCAGTTCAAATCGAGCCTCCTGAAGGAATTCAATTGGCAGTAGAAAATAATACCAACGTTATTGTTAGTGGTTTTGATAAAGAACTAGTAGGCAATACGGCGGCAAAAATTCGCGATGTTCGCCCTCCAGAACCTTACAAAGGAAAAGGCATTCGCTATTCTGGTGAATTTGTCAGACGCAAAGCTGGTAAGGCAGGTAAGAAGTAATGAAGTTAGATCGCAGAGAATCTAAAAAGATTCGCCATCGTCGCATTCGTGGGAAAGTGAATGGTTCCTCAGAACGCCCTCGTTTAGCAGTGTTTCGTTCCCATCAGCATATCTATGCTCAAGTAATTGACGATACACAACACCATACAATTGTTTCGGCTTCAACGCTCGATCCAGATTTAAAACCATCCCTGAAATCTGGTGCTACTTGTGAGGCATCTACAGAGGTCGGTAAATTAATTGCGCAGCGATCGCTAGAAAAAGGTATATCAAAAGTCGTGTTTGATCGTGGTGGTAATCTCTATCACGGTCGCGTTAAAGCCTTAGCTGAAGCCGCACGCGAAGCGGGATTAGATTTTTAATTGTGCTGGTGGCTAACCAATCATTAGCAACAAGCATGAAATTACTAGAAAGGATACAAACTATGGCAACTGGTGGTCGTCGTAAAAGTAACCGCGCAAAAGAAAAAGAAACAAATTGGCAAGAGCGAGTTATTCAAATTCGCCGCGTTAGTAAAGTTGTAAAAGGTGGTAAAAAACTCAGCTTTCGTGCAGTTGTTGCCGTTGGTAACGAACGCGGTCAAGTCGGAATCGGCGTTGGTAAAGCTGGAGATGTCATTGGTGCTGTCAAAAAAGGTGTTGCTGATGGAAAAAAACACCTGATTGATGTTCCACTTACAAACTCTAACTCAATTCCACATCCGACCAATGGTAGCGGTGGTGGGGCAAAAGTAATGATGCGCCCTGCAGCACCAGGAACAGGCGTAATTGCTGGTGGAGCCGTTCGTACTGTATTAGAACTTGCTGGCGTGCGCAATATTCTAGCAAAGCAACTAGGTTCTAATAATCCACTTAATAATGCTAGAGCCGCCGTTGACGCGCTATCGACTTTACGGACTTTTTCAGAAGTCGCAGAAGAGCGTGGCGTTCCAATCGAGAATCTCTACGCCTAAACTCACAAGTTAAATAATTTTGTCCAACTCAGAACTAGCATCAAGTCAATGAGACTAACTGATCCTAAGCCTCAAGCAGGCTCAAAAAAACGCCGTCGTCGTGTTGGTCGTGGTATTTCTGCTGGTCAAGGAGCAAGTGCAGGTCTAGGTATGCGCGGGCAAAAAGCTCGTTCGGGTAGCAGCACCAGACCAGGCTTTGAAGGCGGTCAACAACCTTTATATCGCCGCATTCCGAAGCTAAAAGGCTTTCCGATCGTTAATCGTAAGCAGTACACTACGATCAATGTATATAAGCTGGCATCACTTCCTGCCAACACAGAGGTAAATCTAGCTTCATTACGCGAAGCTGGAATCATTACTGCTGTAAAAGGACCACTAAAAATTTTGGGTGATGGGGAATTAAATGTTCCTTTACAAGTTCAAGCAGCAGCTTTCACAAAGCAAGCACGGGAAAAAATTACCGCAGCTGGTGGAAATTGCGAACTCGAATCGTCCAAAGTATAAGTATCCTGTTTTTTGGTAGACGAGTACCTTAAACAGCGCCAGCTAGATGATAAAAAAGGTACCTCTTTATGATCAGTAGAGACAAAGCCCCGACGGCGCAAGAAACTTTTATGCAGATGGCACAAGCAGCTGGTTTACGAAGGCGGCTGCTTGTCACTGTTGGTATTTTAATGTTGGCTCGCCTTGGCGTTTTCTTGCCTGTTCCAGGAATTAATCGCGATTTATTTGCTCAAGCAAGTCAAACTGGCAATAATGCTTTATTCGGTTTCTTAGATATCTTCTCTGGAGGCGGACTTTCTACCTTAGGAGTTTTTGCTCTAGGAATTTTACCGTATATTAATGCTTCCATTATCATCCAATTGTTGACTGCTGCTATTCCAGCTTTAGAAAATCTTCAGAAAAATGAAGGTGAGGCTGGACGAAGAAAGATCTCACAAATTACGCGTTATGTGTCTTTAGGTTGGGCAATTCTCCAAAGTATCTTTATTGCTGCTTTTTGGTTGCAACCTTATGCTTTTAACCCAGGACCTGTCTTTGTCGCCGAAACGGCGATCGCACTAGTAGCAGGTTCTATGTTTATCATGTGGGCGTCTGAATTAATTACCGAACGAGGTGTTGGTAACGGAGCATCTCTTTTGATTTTTGTCAATATTGTTGCTTCCTTGCCAAGAGCCTTAGGAGACACGATCGCATTTGCTCAAACTGGCAGTCGAGAAGCAGTAGGAGGCGTTGTTGTCCTGCTATTAGTCTTTCTCGTCATGATTGTTGGTATTGTCTTTGTGCAAGAAGGAACCCGTAGAATTCCGATTATTTCTGCACGCAGACAAGTTGGTCGGCGCTTTTTTCAAGAACAGCGTAGCTACCTACCTTTACGACTGAATCAAGGCGGCGTTATGCCGATCATTTTTGCTTCGGCTGTTTTAATATTGCCAGCGTCTTTAGCAAGTTTCACGCGCAATGAATTCCTTTTAAGAATTGCTAATTATCTCAGTCCAAATGGTCCTACGCCTTGGGTCTACGCTCTAGCTTATCTTGTTTTAATTCTCTTTTTCAGTTACTTCTACGCTACTTTGATTGTTAATCCAGTAGATTTAGCACAAAACTTAAAGAAAATGGGAGCTACCATTCCTGGAATTCGCCCAGGTCGAGCGACAAGTGAGTATGTAGAACGAGTCTTGAATCGATTAACTTTTTTGGGAGCAATCTTTTTAGGTCTAGTAGCAATTGTGCCAACGGCTGTCGAAAGTGCGACTCAAGTCCGAACATTTCAAGGATTAGGTGCAACGTCTTTACTGATTTTGGTTGGTGTTGCTATTGACACAGCAAAACAAATTCAAACATACGTCATTTCACAACGTTATGAAGGAATGGTGAAACAATAGTGACGCGATTGATTTTCCTGGGAGCGCCAGGTGCTGGTAAAGGGACTCAAGCTGAAACTTTGGCTCACCACAGGAATATTCCTCATATATCAACTGGTGATATTTTGCGCCAAGCCATGCAAAAGCAAACGCCCTTGGGTGTTAAAGCGCAAGACTATGTTTCGCGTGGTGAATTAGTTCCCGACCAACTGGTTAATGACTTAGTCAAGGAACGCCTTGATGAACCGGATACTGAGCAAGGATGGATTCTTGATGGATTCCCGCGCAAAGTTAGTCAAGCAAGCTTCTTGGATAAACTGCTACAAGAAAAGCATAACCATCAAGTTGTGCGAGTTGTTAACTTGGAAGTACCTGATGATATTTTAATGGCACGATTATTAGCACGCGGTCGTGCAGATGATAACGAGGAAGTTATTCGGCGGCGTTTAGAAGTTTACCGCGAACAAACTGCACCTCTGATCGATTTTTACCGCGATCGCCAACAACTTATTTCTGTAAACGGCGATCAATCTTTGGATGAAGTCACTGCTGAACTACTCGACGTGATTGATTCTTGAGAAGCATGTTGAATTTAGAAGCATCGGTAGTAATACAGTTAACTTCAAATTACAGCTTACTGCCAGCTTCTAGTTTTACATCTCAAATCCCAAGTCAATCTTTAATAAGATATATTAATAGTAATTTGGGATGTTTTAAGGTTTGTCATCGCTCAAAACAACGATGATGCTATTAGCTGCTTTGGATGACAAACAGCTTATTGAGTTGAGGAAAATTCAAATTGTCTAAACAAGATTTAATTGAGATGGAAGGCACGGTAACTGAATCCTTGCCTAATGCAATGTTTCGCGTGGATCTTGATAATGGTTTTAATGTTTTAGCACATATTTCGGGCAAGATCCGCCGTAACTATATCAAAATTTTACCTGGCGATCGCGTCAAAGTAGAGCTAACGCCATACGATTTAACAAAAGGAAGAATCACATACCGTCTGCGTAAGAAATAACTTCTTTTGTTGAGGATTAAAGGCGATTCCTGGCTGACAACAGGCTCTTTGAGCCTTGCTTCACTCATAAAAATATTGATATAATATAGAGTTTGTAATAAAGGAAAAGATGAAAGTTAGAGCATCAGTCAAGAAAATTTGTGAAAAGTGCAGCATTATTCGCCGCAAAGGTCGAGTTATGGTAATCTGCCAAAATCCAAAGCACAAGCAACGTCAAGGCTAAACAGTAACTGAAACAATGTCTGTTAAGGCATTACTAATATTATCGTAGCGATCGCAGGAATAGGGAGAAGTTTATTGTGGCAAGAATTGCAGGTGTAGACCTTCCACGCGATAAGCGTGTCGAAATAGGTCTTACATATATATACGGGATAGGGCTGACTCGTTCAAAAGAAATTTTGGCTCAGACGGGCGTTAATCCGGATACTAGGGTAAAAGATTTAAATGACACAGATGTTGCAGCATTAAGAAGCACAATTGAAAGCAACTATCAGGTCGAAGGAGATCTCAGGCGCTTAGAAGCAATGAACATCAAGCGCTTAGTTGATATTGGGTCTTATCGTGGACGTCGCCATCGTATGGGCTTACCCGTACGCGGACAACGGACTCGGACAAACGCACGAACTCGTCGTGGTAGACGCCAGACTGTAGCAGGTAAGAAGAAAGCACCTGGTAAGTAAGACTTGAATCATGCAGATCCACAAAAAGTAAAGCCAATTATTTCTTAGTGTTATGGCGCGACAACAAAAAAAATCCGGTGCGAAAAAGCAAAAACGCAATGTACCAAATGGCATTGCTTACATTCAATCTACTTTCAATAACAGTATAGTCACGATCGCTGACCAAAATGGAGACGTCATCTCCTGGGCTTCAGCTGGTTCGAGTGGCTTCAAAGGTGCCAAAAAAGGAACACCATATGCTGCACAGACAGCAGCAGAAAGTGCAGCCCGACAAGCAACAGACCAAGGTATGCGTCAAATAGAAGTCATGGTCAGCGGACCAGGCGCGGGCAGAGAAACAGCAATTCGAGCATTGCAAGGAGCAGGGTTGGAAATTACGTTAATTCGAGATATTACCCCAATTCCTCACAATGGTTGCCGTCCACCAAAAAGACGTCGAGTTTAACTCAAAGCAAGCTTCTTAAACAAAGCTTAGACCATGTTGCAAGCAATATTAAGAGCAAATTGTCTCGTCTGCCTCCGCTGCAGTTCATAAACGAGTGACAACGGGGCATTTGCTCAATTTAAGTCAGGCAAACAACTTTGCCTAAATTGGCATCTAAATTACTAAGGGAGGTTACTCCGTGGCGCAGTTTCAAATTGAATGTGTCGAGTCTAATACTCTAGAGAATCAGAGTCAATACAGTAGATTTGTCCTGGAACCTCTTGATCGCGGTCAAGGGACAACAGTTGGAAATGCGCTCAGACGAGTTTTACTGTCTAATCTTGAAGGTACAGCAATTACTGCTGTCCGGATTGCAGGTGTCAGTCACGAATTTGCGACGATTCCAGGAGTTCGTGAGGATGTGCTGGAAATTCTGATGCGCATGAAAGAAATCGTTCTCAAAAGCTATTCTTCACAACCTCAAATTGGGCGTTTACTCGTTACTGGACCTGCGACAGTAACTGCCGAACATTTCGATCTTCCTTCAGAGGTAGAAATTATTGACCCCAGTCAATACGTTGCAACCGTTGCTGAGGGCGCAAAAATAGAGATGGAATTTCGGATTGATAGAGGCAAGGGATATCGCACTGTTGAACGAGGACGCGATGAAGCTACTGCTTTAGATTTTCTGCAAATTGACTCGATTTTCATGCCAGTTCGCAAAGTTAATTACAGTGTTGAAGATGCTCGTGTTGACGGTTCGATGCAGAAAGACCGCTTGATTTTAGAAGTTTGGACTAATGGTAGCCTAACTCCACAAGAGGCACTTTCCTCTGCAGCAAATATTTTAGTGGATTTATTTAACCCACTCAAAGATATCTCGCTTGAGGCAATGAAAGATGAATTGCCAACAGATGAAGATCCTACTAGCCAAATTCCAATCGAAGAACTTCAGCTTTCTGTAAGAGCTTATAACTGCTTGAAGCGGGCACAAGTTAATTCAGTAGCAGACTTGCTAGATTACACTCAAGAAGATTTGCTAGAGATCAAAAACTTTGGGCAAAAATCAGCAGAAGAAGTCATCGAAGCTTTACAAGATCGTTTGGGCATTACTCTTCCTCACGAGAAATCCGCAAAACCTTCATAATTGCTTAGCTGTAGTAAGTTTCTAGCAGTGATTCAAAATATTCACAAAACTTCAAATTGTAGAAATTAAACCTCGCCATGCGTCACCGTCGTCGTGTTCACCAACTTGGAAAGCCAGCTGACCAGCGTCGTGCTCTTTTAAGAGCATTGACTACAGAGTTAATCCGTCATGGACGAATTACCACTACGAAAGTCCGCGCCAAGGCAGTCAGATCAGAAGCCGAAAAAATGATTACTTTAGCCAAAGATGGTTCTCTAGCTGCTCGTAGAGAAGCACTAGGTTACATCTACGACAAACAACTTGTTCATGCCCTATTTGAACAAGCACCTAATCGTTATGGTAGTCGAGCTGGGGGATATACTCGAATCTTACATACTGTCCCGCGTCGAGGCGATAATGCTGAAATGGCGATTATCGAACTCGTGTAGATCAATCGAATTTCTTGTTTTTGAGAAGTTGTATGGTTGCCCCAAACTACGAGCTAAAATACCGAGTAGCCTTAGTAATTCAATACTTGGGTACTCACTTTCATGGCTGGCAACGGCAACTTCAGCTACGTACTGTACAAGCAGAAATTGAAAAAGCTATCGAGCGCGTACTCGGTTATCCAGTGACGCTTCACGGTGCAGGGCGAACTGATACTGGTGTTCATGCAGCAGCACAAGTTGCACATTTCGATGCCACTAGTCCAATTCCAGCAGAGCGTTGGGCACCAATTCTTAACAGTTATCTTCCTGACGATATTTTGATTCGTGGATCTGCATCTGTCAACAGTAACTGGCACGCTCGATTTGATGCTAAGTGGCGGCGCTATCGCTACACGCTATACACCGAACCTCGACCGAACTTGTTTGTTAAACCTTTTAGTTGGCATTATTATTATGCAGCTTTAGATGAAAATCTCATTCGCTCGGCACTACAACCGTTACTTGGGAAACATCACTTAGCAGCCTTTCATCGGGCAGGTTCTCGTCGAGTGCATTCATGGGTAGAAATACAAGCAGTGGAGTGCGATCGCCAAGGAGCATTTATCAATATTGAAATCCAAGCGGATGGCTTTTTGTATGGGATGGTACGGTTACTAGTAGGATTACTTGTTGACGTGGGGAGAGGTAGTTTATCGCTCGATAAGTTTACAGAACTTTGGCAGCAGCAGCAACGAGAGTATGTTAAGTACGCTGCACCTCCTCAGGGTTTATGCTTATTGCGGGTTGGTTATCCTGATTTTCCTTTTTCTCAAGAAGTTTGGTACGAAACTCTACCACAATTAGTGCTGCCAGCTATCAACAATGTTGCACAAGAAAAGAGGCAAGTCATAAACCAAGACATCCTTTCATCAAGTATCAACATTTAAGTACCAGTAACTCAATCGTAAACAAAATATTACATCGTTTTTACAATATCAAGAGGATACTAAAACACTAATGAACAAAACCTATGTCCCAGCCCAAGATTCCGTCAAACGTGATTGGTATGTCGTCGATGCAGCTGATCAGCGTCTAGGTCGGCTAGCTACTGAAATCGCGATGATTTTACGCGGTAAAAACAAACCAGAATTTACACCGCACATGGATACAGGCGGCTTCGTAATCGTGCTCAATGCCGATAAAGTTGTTGTGACTGGGAAAAAGCGCAGCCAAAAGCTTTATCGTCGCCACTCAGGACGTCCAGGCGGAATGAAAACAGAAACTTTTGCGCAACTACAATCTCGAGTTCCCGAAAGAATTGTAGAACACGCTGTTAAAGGAATGCTGCCCAAAAACAGTTTAGGACGGCAATTATTTACCAAACTGAAAGTTTACGCTGGTGCAGATCATCCTCACCAAGCACAGCAACCACAGGAAATTAAAATTCAGACAATTCCAGGAGAGCAATAATGCAAGCAATAGATACGACTACTAGCGATCGCGTAATGTATAGAGGAACTGGTCGCCGTAAATCTTCCGTAGCGAGAGTGCGCTTAGTTCCTGGCGATGGACAAATGATCGTCAATGGTAAACCAGGAGATCTGTATTTTCAATTTAATCCTAATTACCTCTCAGTCGCTAAAGCTCCACTAGAAACCTTAGGGTTAGAAAGCGAGTACAACATTTTAGTCACTGCTCATGGAGGCGGATTAACCGGACAATCTGATTCAATTCGTTTAGGAGTCGCCCGCGCACTGTGTCAGCTCGACCCAGAAAACCGCTCGCCATTGAAATCTGAAGGCTACCTAACACGCGACCCCAGAGCAAAAGAGCGGAAAAAATACGGCTTACATAAAGCACGGAAAGCGCCTCAGTTCTCCAAACGATAAAAGTTCACAGCTTTTAGATTTTAGTGTTCTGAAGGTATGTTGAGCGCTGAAGTCTAAAAGTTACAATAGAGATAAACATACAAAAACATATATCATGGCAAAATCTGATCTTCATCCTCAATGGTATCCAGAGGCAAAAGTTTACTGTGATGGGAAACTAGTTGCTACAGTAGGTTCGACTAAACCAGAACTGCACGTTGATGTGTGGTCAGGAAATCATCCATTCTATACAGGTACGCAAAAATTAATCGATACCGAAGGTCGAGTAGAACGCTTCTTACGCAAGTATGGCATGATGGACGCTGAGCAATCTACAGGCGACGACAAGAAGTAGCTGGGTTAGATAGTTGAACCGAAGACTGCTTTTGTGAACTTCTACTATCTTGCTTGAGCGATCGCACTTTATGCCTGAAACTTACCTGCTAAACAAACTCAAATCTGTCGAACAAACTTTTAACGAACTCACTCGCCGCCTGGCTGATCCCGATATTGCTAGAGATCCTAGTGAATATCAAAAGATCGCTAAGGCACGTTCTTCCTTAGAAGAAGTCGTAACTACTTATGAAACCTGGAAAACTACTCAAGATGAATTAGTGGGAGCCAGGGAAGTCATGAAAGAAGCAAATGGTGACTCAGAGCTACAAGAAATGGCAGCTTTAGAAGTCGCAGAACTAGAAGAACAACTAGAGCAGTTAGAAGTTCGCTTGAAAATCTTGCTACTACCACGCGATCCTAATGATGAAAAGAACATTATGCTCGAAATTCGGGCGGGAACTGGTGGTGATGAAGCAAGTATTTGGGCAGGTGATTTAGTACGAATGTACTCGCGCTATGCTGAAAGCCAAGGGTGGAAAGTTAAGCTCGTGAGTGAATCGCTAGCAGAAATGGGCGGCTTCAAAGAAGCCATTTTAGAAATTCAAGGCGATCAAGTTTATAGCAAGCTAAAGTTTGAAGCAGGAGTTCATCGCGTCCAACGAGTTCCTGTTACTGAAGCAGGCGGACGAGTCCATACATCAACAGCTACTGTAGCAGTGATGCCAGAAGTTGATGATGTCGAAATTGAAATCGACCCGAAAGATATTGAAATGTCAACAGCGCGTTCGGGTGGTGCGGGTGGACAAAATGTCAACAAGGTAGAAACAGCGGCTGACTTGTACCACAAACCCACCGGAATTAGAATTTTTTGTACCGAAGAACGCAGCCAGTTGCAAAATAAAGAACGCGCCATGCAAATCTTGCGGGCAAAGCTGTATGAAATGAAGTTACGCGAACAACAAGAATCTGTGACTTCGATGCGGCGATCGCAAGTTGGTACAGGATCGCGTTCGGAAAAAATTCGTACGTACAACTACAAAGATAACCGCGTTACCGATCACCGCTTAGGGCAAAATTTCTCTTTAAGTCCATTTTTAGAAGGAGATTTAGAGCCAGCCATTCAGGCTTGTATTTCTCAAGATCAGCAAGAACGTTTGGCAGAATTAGCTACTTCGGGTACAGCTTCCTAGTTAAGGTGAAGTGATTGTAAATAGTGGCTAATGCATGAATTTTGTAGAGCAAGTGTGTTTTAAGTAACAATCTAGCTAGTTCGCTTATTAGTTTTTATTATTGTGGTGGCGTGCTTTTGCCATGATAGCTTGAATATAGTCAGTCTTGGCATTAGTATAAGCTTCGCGATCGGTTTTGAAACGTTCGGCTAATTGACGTTTCAGAGCGGTGTAATATTGTACTTCTTCGGGATGCGATCGCAAATAATCGCGAAATAACACACGTTCCCATAAAGTACTATCTGCCTGAACTATATGTAGGTGGTGAGTGCGCTGCAAACCATAAGGTGGCATTCCTTTAACTAAGAACATTCGCTCGTCGCGATGGGGATCTTCTTGCCAGTAAACGTATTTCAGTGCTTCTAATAGTGAAACGTGACGTTTAGCTTCTTCTAAAGAATGCACGCCAACCAAAAGATCAAGAATTGGTTTCGCGGCTAAGCCAGGAACTGCAGTGCTGCCAAAGTGTTCAATTTGTGTAACTAATTCTCCCAGTACTTGCCAAATCGTTGTGGCTTCCTCTTCAAACTGCTGCGACCAACGGGGATCGTATTCAACAATAATTATTTCATCCATAGATCATATCTAAAGCTAGGGTTTAGCAATGCCAAACCCTACTTGTCTAACTTCTAGAATCCTCTTTTATCAATTGTTAAACTGCTAGCATGACCAATTTCATCAGCAGCGGGATCTTGCGAAGGTACACTATACTCTGACTCAATGACATGAAATGATCCTTGCCCGAGTGTTACAAACGCAAATCCATTTCCATTTGTTGTTAACATTTTGCCTCTATATTCCACAGTAGCTCCCTGCTGGGGTTTACCTCTGTACAATACAAGAACTTTTAAAGTTCCTCCTGCGCCAACTGTAAAGGGGTCTTGCTGTGGAATGATTTCTAAAGGTAAACCGAACCACAACGAAACTAATCCTGATGATTCATAAAAGGCTTTTGCATACTTGTAAGTATGAACAACATTGGTTTGTTCGTTGTTAGCCGCTAGCGCATCAGGGCGAAAAACATTGATATAGTTATTGTCTCTAACAACGAAGTAGCCATTATTATGGCGAGCAGTTAAAGCAACAATCTTACGTTGTGGAACTAAAGTCACACCATTATATCTGCGCTGCACCGAAAGCTGAACAGGATGTACTGCTTCATCGTAAGCTCTGGCACTTTGAAACTTAATTGAATCATACGGGTCTGCTTCGTTAAGTTCTGGATGACCGTATAAAATCTTTAATTCTCCTGGTTTTTCTTCTCTATCAATCCAAATACTATGAGCAAAAGCAGGTTGAATTAATAATGGGAGAAGTGTTGCACTCAGCACCAATTTTAAAAACTTGAGCGCCATTTGAGTTTCCTCGTCAGTTTTTGTTGTTCGTACTTGAACCACAAACTTATTTTTTGAGAATGATAATCAAGTACTAAAGCTATAAATAAACGGTGTTTTGATCGCACCACAATCCCTGGGCAGGGCATTTATTTGTTAGTTGTAAAATAAATAAAATAAACTTTAAAAATAACAACAAAATTAATTGATTTTTATAACTTAATTGAATACTGTTTATCTTGATTTAATTGAATTTTAATGTATTGCGTTGTACGTAATACGTAAAATGTTGAGGAATAAATGAAGATAAAGCTATATAAAGAAATGCTTATTGAGAGATTTAACTCACCATATTAAACTTATAAAATATATCAAGGTGATAATCAATTTTGAAATAGTAAATACGCAGGCGATCGCAGTCGCAGCCGAATAATGCTATGACTGAGAACAATCGGTTTTTCGAGCAAAATGTAAAGAGTCACCAACAGCCGAAATTTGGAATTAAATTTTGTTAAGATTGGAGGCGACGAATAGCGATCGCCTTTTTGCGCGTGGAGACTTTGAATGCTGCGACTAGAACATATCAGTAAAATCTACCCCACTGGCGAAGTTCTCAAGGATGTTAACTGGGAAGTCAAAAGTGGCGATCGCATTGGTTTAGTTGGAGTGAATGGTGCAGGGAAATCCACTCAACTAAAAATTATTGCTGGAGAAATTGAACCAACATCAGGAGAGGTTATCCGTCCAGCTAGTCTACACGTTGCTTATTTGACGCAAGAATTTGAGGTCGATCCTGGGCGCACAGTCCGCGAAGAATTTTGGACAGTATTCAAGCAAGCTAATGAGGTGCAACAATTGCTTGCACAGGTACAGCGCGATATGGAAACTGCGACGCCTGAAGAATTAGATCGCTTAATTCATAAACTTGATCGCCTGCAACGTACCTTTGAAGCATTAGATGGATACGGACTCGAAGCACAAATCGAGAAAATTTTACCAGAAATGGGTTTTGAGCCAACTGACGGCGATCGCTTAGTCAGTTCTTTTAGTGGCGGTTGGCAGATGCGGATGAGTTTAGGCAAGATTCTCCTGCAAAAACCAGACTTATTGCTGCTAGACGAACCAACAAACCATCTTGACTTAGAAACTATTGAGTGGCTAGAAAACTACTTAAAAAACTTGACCACTCCGATGGTGATCGTTTCCCACGACCGCGAGTTTCTCGATCGGCTGTGTACGCAAATTGTCGAAACTGAACGCGGCGTTTCCACGACTTATTTAGGTAACTATTCTGCCTACTTACAGCAAAAAGCAGAAGCACAAGTTGCACAAATGAGTGCTTACGAACGTCAGCAAAAGGATTTAGAAAAGCAACAAACGTTTGTTGATCGCTTTCGTGCCAGCGCAACACGCAGTACTCAAGCGAAAAGCCGCGAAAAACAACTTGAAAAAATTGAGCGAATTGAAGCACCAGTAGCAAGTTTAAGAAGTCTTCACTTTCGCTTTCCACCTGCACCTCGTAGTGGTAGAGAAGTTGTATTGATCAAGGACTTGGTACATATTTATGCAGAGAAGATTCTCTTTTTAGGCGCGAATCTGTTAATCGAGCGCGGCGATCGCATTGCCTTTCTTGGTCCAAATGGTGCAGGTAAATCTACTCTCCTACGCTTAATGATGGAGTTAGAGCCACCTTCTGAAGGCATCGTTAAGTTAGGAAATCATAACGTAATTCCTGGTTATTTTGAGCAAAATCAGGCGGAGGCGTTGGAACTTCATAAAACTGTGATGGAAACAATTCACGATGAAGTCCCAGATTGGAAAAACGAGGAAGTCCGGACGCTGCTAGGGCGCTTTTTATTTAGTGGTGACACAGTATTTAAGCAAGTTGCTGCCTTGAGCGGAGGAGAAAAAGCACGACTAGCTTTAGCAAAGATGCTTTTATGTCCAGCTAATTTACTGATTTTAGATGAACCGACGAATCATTTGGATATTCCTGCTAAAGAAATGCTTGAAGAAGCAATTCAACACTATGATGGAACAGTAATTATCGTTTCCCACGATCGCTATTTTATTTCTCAGGTAGCAAACAAAATAGTTGAGATTCGCGATGGAGAATTTCGGCTGTATAACGGAGATTATCACTATTATTTGGAGAAAATAGCTGCTGAAAAAGAACAAGCACGGTTAGCGGCGATCGCTGCTGAAAAAGCTGCCAAGAAAGCAGCTAAAGCAACTACCAAACGGAAATCATAAATGCTTTCTCTACGGGGATCAAAGAAAAGCACAAGGATTTTAATGTTAAATCCAAAAAAACTGAGAATCTTGACACAAACAGCGATCCCCACTTTAAAAAGTCACCAAAGTGGCAAAAATATCTGATAATTGCAAGAATAGGCAAAAATATACTTGCAGTAGCAAGTAGCAATGGTATCATTGCGGTGAGTTATTTAAAGTAAAGGGCAACAAAATTATGACCCAAGCACCTGTTGCTCCCGTGGTGCTAGTCATTTTAGACGGGTGGGGCTATCGAGAAGAAGCAGACGGTAACGCGATCGCTGCGGCTAAAGTCCCAGTAATGGATAGCCTCTGGCACACATATCCTCGAACTCTTATCAAAACTTCAGGTAAGGCAGTAGGTTTGCCAGAAGGTCAGATGGGAAACTCTGAAGTAGGGCATCTTAATATCGGTGCAGGGCGCGTTGTACCACAAGAATTAGTACGAATTTCTGATGCAGTAGAAGATGGATCAATCCATCAAAACGCAGCGCTATTACAAGTGTGTCAAGATGTTCGCGAGCGTAATGGCAAGTTGCATTTGATTGGTCTTTGCTCAGAAGGTGGTGTTCATTCTCACGTTAACCATTTGTTAGGATTGCTTGACTTTGCTAAAGCCCAAGGCATGACTCAAGTATGTATTCATGCAATTACAGATGGTCGCGATACAATGCCCACAGAGGGTGTTGGTATCATTCAGTTGATTCAAGACTATACCGCAAGGATTGGTATCGGGGAAATTGTCACAATTAGCGGACGATATTACGCAATGGATCGCGATCGCCGTTGGGATCGAGTTAAACTTGCCTACGATGTGATGGCTCAAGATGGAGAAGGAGATGGTCGCTCTGCTCTTGAAATTTTACAAGCTTCCTACGATGCCGGAGTCACCGATGAGTTTGTCGTTCCTCATCGTGTAGCATCAGGAGCGGTAGCATCAGGTGATGGAGTTATCTTCTTCAATTTTCGTCCAGATCGAGCAAGACAACTTACCCAAGCCTTTGTTGCGCCAGAATTCGATGGCTTTGAGCGCAAAGAGAAGATTAAACCTTTATCCTTTGTCACATTTACGCAGTACGATCCTGAGCTATCAGTAGCGGTTGCTTTTACACCACAAAACTTGAACAATATCTTAGGGCAAGTAATCTCTGAACATGGGCTTAAACAATTTCGCACAGCAGAAACCGAAAAGTATGCCCACGTTACCTACTTCTTCAACGGTGGTTTAGAAGAACCATTTGCAGGCGAAGAGCGAGAACTTGTCATGAGTCCGATGGTAGCAACTTACGATCGCGCTCCGAGTATGTCAGCTGAAGCTGTGACTGATGTTGCTACTAATGCAATTAAACAAGGTATTTACTCCTTGGTGGTGATCAATTACGCTAATCCTGACATGGTGGGACACACAGGACAAATAGAAGCAACCGTCCAAGCACTAGAAACAGTTGATACTTGTTTAGGACGTTTGCTAGAAAGTATCAGTCAAGCAGGTGGCACTGCTATTGTCACAGCAGATCATGGCAATGCTGAATATATGCGAGATCCACAAGGCAATCCTTGGACGGCGCATACAACTAACCCCGTACCGCTGATCTTAATTGAAGGCGAACGAGCTAAAATACCAGGGTATGGTGGAGACGTCAGTTTGCGTAGCGGTGGTCGTTTGTGTGATATTGCTCCAACTATTTTGGACATACTCCAGCTACCGCAGCCATCCGAGATGACTGGACACTCGCTGCTAAAACCAGTTGGGGATCAGAATCAAAGAATACGTACTCCCGTGCAATCGGCTCTATAAAGCCCGTTAGTTTTTATTTTTGGAGTTGATCGGCATGACAGTTTACAACATTGTAGAAGTCCTCTGGGTAATATCTGCGATTGGTTTAACAGTTTTGGTACTGTTACATAGTCCCAAAGGAGATGGTATTGGTGCGATCGGCGGACAAGCACAATTATTTAGTAGCACTAAAAGCGCGGAAACTACCCTAAATCGCGTGACTTGGACACTTGCAGTACTTTTTCTGAGTTTCACTGTTGTTCTTAGTGCTAATTGGTTAACTCAGTAACCTAGTTGCATTGATTTTATTAATGCGAATCAAGTCTGTTTTACGGCAGATTTTTATGTGGGGATTAGCTGCGATCGCAGCACTGTTAGTTGTTTTACACGGCAATAGTGTTGGTAGTAATTCATTGGTTATCGCAGCGGAAACACCTCAATCGCAACACAGTGAATCAGTAATTTTACCACCTTCAAAGCCACATCCTCTTCCCGCTACCTTAGCTCAGTGGTACGATCAAACTAATAGTGATGATTACTTTCTAGAAGTTAAACCAACAAAAATTGGTTACTTGATCTGGTCGCAATTTCCAATTAAGGTTTATATCCAACAACCACAACTAGAAAGTAGCGATGCAGATATCTTACAAAGCTGGGCGAATGAAGTTTTACAGGCAATTCAAGAGTGGAGCGTCTATCTACCTTTGCAAGTGATAGCACAACCCGAAGGCGCTGACATCAAAATTATGCGCTCATCTCCTCCATTAAGAATAGCCCCTAATCAAATGCCACGAGCACGTTCTGCAGAAACAAGCTACGAGTTTTACATTAACAGCAACAACTTGCTATCACATCGTTGCTCTATTTTACTTAGTCCTAGTCAAGCAGGTCAGTATCTTCAAGCGGCAGCACGGCATGAGTTTGGTCATGCCTTAGGAATTTGGGGACATAGTTCATTACAAAGTGATGCTTTATACTTTGCTCAAGTACGCAATCCTCCCCTAATCTCTGCTAGAGATGCGAACACGCTCAAGCGTATCTATGAACAACCAACACAATTAGGATGGTCATTACAGAGACATAGAGCTGATATCAACTCGTAATACTCTCTTCTCCTCTGTCCTACTTCTTCACCCTACGGGCAAAGCACCACCTTGCCCCTCTATGCTCCGCGACTCAAATGAAAATGTTGTTGCTCCAAAACTTGAGCATACAGCTTTTCTAACTGAGTAATGTTCTGGCTAAGCGTATAGCGTTCTACAACTCGCTGACGTGCTTTGTCACCTAATAAAGTGGTTAACTCAGGATGGTCTTGAAAAAGTGGCAGCAAGGTTCGTAGCTGCGATTCTACCCGACGTGGAGTGAGAATAACACCAGCACCAGCTTCTAAAACTTCTCCATCTGCACCAACATCAGTCGCTAAGCAAGCAACACCGCAAGCCATAGCCTCTAGTAGAGAAATCGAAAGTCCTTCGACCAAGGATGGCAAAATAAATACGTCACAACCTCGGAGAATTTCAATTCGCTGTTCTTCTTCTGCAATAAAACCAAGCCAATGAATCCCATGTTCAGGACCATAGAATGGTTCTAGCGAAGGTGTTAAAGGACCATCACCCACAATGAGCAATTTACTCTGTGGATGCATTTCTGAATACTTCCAGGCGCGTAGCAGTGGCTCTACATTCTTCTCTGGAGCAAGGCGACCTTGGTAAATAAATAAACGCTTGGCGTTGAACCTTGCTTTGATTTTCGATGAGCCAGGAGAGTATTTATGAATTTCTACTCCATTGGGGATGACAGCAATATTTTCAGGTAAGAGTCCCAATCGAGATAATAACTCACGCTGCACCTGAGAAAAAACGATGACGCGATCGTAGTTTACTAAAAATGGAGCATAGAGTTGGTAAGCCAAAAGCTGTGTTCCCGATTTCAGCTTCGCTCCCTTGCCAGCAAAAGGAGTATGAAAAGTTGCAATCAGTGGCAAATTCAATTCTCCACAGATATCTGGTAAGAGAAAGTCAAGTGGGGACAATGTTAATGACGCATGCACTAAGTCAGGTTTGAGTTGCCGTAAAGATTGACTCAAGACCTTGGCAGCTTTGAGAGTTGGAATTGTATAAACTTGCGATTTGTACAGAAATGGCAAAGAAACTTCTGGACAATCGGGCCAGTTATCTGGCTCTGCCTCCTCTTGCGCAAAGTGAAGAAAGCTGACTTGATGTCCCCGTTCCAACAAAGCATTGGTGACTTCTCGGCTATACGTGACATTGCCACAAAAGGGTGATTTTTTTCCAATCCAGGCAATATGCATTCAGGTTGAGGTGCGATTTTCTCAGTTAAGTAAGCATGAAGGTGAGAGGCACTAAGGTACTTGTAGGCACTTGGGTGGAAACAGAAATACGCCAGCAACAAATTTTGATTGGCTAACGAGTTATCTTTTCTTACGCCTCATGACTTTTACCGTTAGTCCTTTTCCCATACCTTGTTGATTAAAGTTGAGAGTTTATGTCTCTGTACGGCAAATATACCAGGTTAGGATACCTCCTGCGATCGCAGCTGCGGCTAAACTCAAAAAAACTGCCTGTAATCCGATGAATGTCTCGGCTACTCCGGCTAAAGCTAGTGGTAGGGTTAAAGCAATGTTGATTACATTGTTTTGCAGTCCGAAAATTTTTCCCCGCATTTCTGGAGAAGTTTCCTTTTGAATTGCCGTTTGCATGGGAATCGCGACTAAAGAGGCAAACCCGCCTAAAAGTGTAATCAATAGCAGTACTAACAAAAGATTTTCAGTAAATATAGCTAAACCAATTAGACACCCCGCAATTCCCATCGAGCCATAAAGACTCAGTTGAATCGCAGCAAAGCGCTGACCATATTGACCTAAAAGTGTTGCACCAGCAGCAATTCCCACACCTCCAGCAGCGAGTAAAAAGCCAAACTGAGAAGATTTCAGCCCAGGAATAACTTCAGCCATGCGCACAGCCAAAACAGCAAGTGCTGCAAAAATTGAAAACAAGATCACCAGTTGAATTAAAGCAGTACGAATCCGGTGGTTTTTTCCCAGATATTGGAATCCATCACGCAAATCTTGCCAAACGTGAGGAGATTCTTGCTCGAATCGACGCTCTTTTTCTCCAGTCTTCAACAACATGAGCAAGCAACCAGCGATCGCATAACTACCACCAACGACGAGTTCTTTGCCAATTTCAGACCCAAATTGCATTGTCACTGCATCAGCAATTGCGAGTAGCGGTTCACCTACAGCAAACCCAACGACAACTAATGCCATCATTGTTGTGGTGTACAAAGAATTTGCTGACAATAAATGACGTCGTTCTACTATCAAAGGAATTGCAGCCTGCTCTGCCGGAGCAAAAAATTGTGTCAACGTAGAAACTAGAAAAGACAATGCCAATAAAATGGCAAAACCTGTTGGTAGGCTACCTACTGCGTTCCAGTCCTGAGTCATCCATAAAAGTACTGGAATTGCCAGAACCAAGCCACCACGTAATAAATTAGTGACTACTAGCACTGCTTTTTTTGACCATCTATCTACAAACACACCTGCAACTGAACCAAACAATACTGCAGGAATTGTAAAAGCCATCATAATTGCTGATACCCAACCGCTGATACTTTGATTGCTAGCTTGGAAACGACTGGAAATAATCGCAATCATTAAGACTAAATAAACTTTATCTGCCAGCTGAGAAAAAACTTGACCGCTCCATAAAGCAAGAAAATTGCGATTTTTTAAGACAGGCAAAAAACCTAATTCTTCTGGTTCATTATCAACTGACGTTGTTGCTGTAGAGTCTTCTATAATATCCTGACTGTTGTGTCTAGGAATACTACCGCTAACTCCTCGATCGACTTGGCTTCCAGAACTGCTCGTCGTGTTTTCTTGTGAAACTTGATAAACATAGGAAATATCCGGAGATTGACGAGCAGATGAGTCCTTACACCTATGGATACTATTGCAGTTAGGAGATGGTAAAAAATTTGTATTAAGATTAGACGGTTGCATCATCATTTGTAGAAGTCGGCAAAGCAAAATAACTATCGATTAGGGCAGCAGAGCGAATTGGGCGACCGAAATGATACTGAGCATATTGTCGTAAAATTTGCTCAATGAATATCCAGTTAACATCTGTATTAGTGTCTGTTGTTAATGCTTTGAGTTGATTTAACTCAGCTTGGGATAGCTGTTGTAATATGGTCAGTTCTTGAGAATCAATCCGGCTAATTAACATAGGTGTTTCTTGCCGATGCACAATCGTCTGATAGCTTTGCCCATGCTCTGTTACACTTCTTGGTTGAGGAGTAGTTTTGGTTGGATAAGTTCCATCAGAGGCATCATGGTAAGGTTCTGCGCTCGTGCTTACCGAACCAGTTTTAGGTGATATGTTGCGCCCCTCCTTTTGCATGTGTTCCAGTGCAGTTAAACTGACAATTCCACCTGCAGCAGCACTAAATCCTACTTGCCACTGCGAATTGCTGAAGTCGGGTTTTAACGAAATTCCGCTTAAACAACAACTTTGCACTTGAGGGGCAATTCCTGCGAGTGCAAGCAAGTGAAAAACTGCATGACACAGATGGGCGATCGCCAAACGCGGCTGATTTTTAGGTAGTTTTTCTAATCTACTCAGATGCTCGCTAAGTAAACAAAATAGCTCTTCTTGCGGTTGTTCGCTCAATGCTTGATACAAAGTCATTTCTGCCAAGTATTGGCTAGCAGCTAACTTACCAAGATCTTGATTTAAACCTGGGTATGATTCCTGGGTTTCGGCTTGTGTAATTTTATCAAGCGATCGCCCTTTAGCAATTAACAATTCATTAACAACAAACAAGCCACTTCTGCCACTTAAGCTGGAATTGTGTTTTCGCGAACCAGGCGCTACTGCTCTAATTAAACCAAACTCGCGCGTTAGGATCGTCAGCAATCGATCTGATTCACCTAATGCCATACTTTTCAGATTTATCCCAGTGGCTTTGTAAGTTCGACTCATAAATTAGGTGCTAAGGGCTAGAGATAGAAAATCAATTGTCAATAACGATAAGGCAACAATCCTCTTAGTTACTGATGATTTCCTGATCTATATCCAGGTTATCGCGTTGGCGAATCAATTCTGGACCTCGCGAGGTTCCTAATCGTGTCGCACCGGCTAAAATTAACTCAAACGCTTGTTCAATTGTACGAATTCCGCCGGACGCTTTAATTCCGACACGATCTCTGGCAACTTCTTTCAAAAGTCGCACATCTGCAACTGTCGCACCTCCATGCCAACCAGTACTCGTTTTTAAAAATGCGGCTCCAGCATCCATACATATTTCTGCGGCAAGGCGTTTTTCTGCATCTGTCAGCAAGGCAGTTTCTAGAATAACTTTGACAGTTCTACCCACTTCACAAATCTCAGCAATTTCCCGATGTAATTGCTCAGTTTTACCCGCTTTGAGCCAACCGAGGTTAATGACAACATCTAATTCTGTTGCACCATTATCTACTGCTTCTTGTGCTTCATAAAGCTTTACATTTGAGGTGGTAGCGCCTGTCGGAAATCCAATCACTGTACAAACTCGCGGATTCTTTCCGTGAAGCAGTTCAGCCGCTTGGCGTACATGAGTAGGGTAAACGCACACTGCTGCAAACTGAAAGCGATCTGCTTGTTCGCACCACTGTTGCACCTGCTCTGAAGTTGCTGTGGGATGTAGGAGCGCGTGATCGATTAATGGCGCAATATCTATATCTGGATAATCAGCAGCCATCATTTATCTCCGAACAAAGTATATTTTGATCAGAATCTTAAGGAAATTTAAAATCTTAAGCTCAGAATACCTTAAAACTAGCGATCGCGAAGCAAAAGATTGCTAATCTTCTATATCCCTCTAGTAACTTTTGTGCATTCGTCTGCTCAAAAGTCATGATGACAACCTCTTAGCTTAAAAGCTCTTTTGACTCAAAGACAATTTTCTTGGAGAAGACATCACCATATGCTGGCTCTTCTCAAATAGAGTGCTGTAACTTATTTGCGACCAAAATCAGCAGGAATTTCACCCCAACATGCCGTATTCCATTTCAAAATAGGATTGGTATATTCATTATTCTCTAACCACTTTAATCCTCTTTCTACCAAGTCAAAAATTTCTTTATTGCTATCACTTTTTGGCAGTTTTGTTCGGACTTTCTTGTTCCTAACCCAAAGAATAGCAGTCTCTGAATCCGAATAAATAGGTAGATGACTTCCTTGCTTTTTTAGATAAGCAAGTCCATGAACAATAGCTAAAAACTCTCCAAGATTATTCGTACCATTCGCCATTGGGCGTTTGTGGAAAATTACCTTGTGCGTTGCTGTACACATCCCTCTGTATTCAACATCACCAGGATTACCAATGCACGACGCATCAACACAAACGCTATTTATAATAAATTTATTTACTGGTAAAACTTTATTTTGTGTTTCCCAAAAGCTTACTTGCTTTGGTTCAACTCGAAAAAGTAGCATTTGATCAGTTAGTCCTAATGCTGCTTCTTCTCTAGTTTTGAAGGATTTATATAGTGCACCACTAAACCCTTTAATTTGCTCTTCACATTCTGCCCAGCTTGTAAATATTCCTGTCTCTCTACCTTTAAAAACTGCATAGTATTTCTTGGTTGTCATTTTGTTTCTCTGTGGCCTTCCAAGACTAGGATTCCCCAAATCCTTAACTACTAGGCAAGATAACTTAAGAAGATTACCCCACTAACAAAATCCAAACTGCTCACTGACAAGCTTATGCCAACTCAACCCAATAGAGTTTTTTTACTCAAACATGTATTAGTGTGTAATTAATCATTGATGGCGATTAGTTCATAGCTTACTATTACCCATTACCCTTATCAGATAAATTTCTTTATTGACCAAGATGCATGCACCTTCGCTTTATGAAACTGATTTCTATGCATGGACTGAAGAGCAAGTCAATTTGCTCAAGAATCAGCAGTGGGAGCAAGTAGACGCCACTAACTTAATCGAGGAACAGGAATTGCGAGATAGATTAGGAGTGTTATTAGGACATCTTTTGAAATGGCAATTTCAATCTGAAAAACGTAGTAGTTGGTTAAGTACGATTCGAGAACAACGAATTCAAATCAAATTACTTTTGGCGGATAGCCCCAGTTTAAAACCATACTTAAATCAATTTTTTTTGGCTGCTTACGAACTATGAATCCTGACTTCTTGCCCGAACCAGATATAATGAAGCTTGGCGAGTGAAGTCAATCTTCGTGAACTAATAAAAAATATAGCTGTAAAAATTTTGGGGCTTCTTACAGCAGAAACGGCGTATAGTTTCCGCCTAATGCTTCGACAACAGTGCGAGTATTAGCGATAATCATTTCAATGTAAGAATCTGCATCGCTTCCTGGAGGACCTATTGAGTCTGAGTACAAAGGTTGCGTAGCTAATTCAACTCCAGCTTCTGCAGCGACAGTTTGAATTAAGGCTGGATTAATTGTTGTTTCAGCAAAAATCGTGGGAACGTTTGCGTCTCTAATAGCATCAGATAATTGTCGTACTGTCTGGGCACTAGGTTGCTCTTCGGTACTGATACCAATTAAAGTCCCAAAAATTTTTAAGCCATAAGCATTAGCATAATATTGAAACGCATCGTGGGTCGTAACAAGCCGACGATTTTCGGGAGGAATAGTTTGAATTTGCTGACCAACCCAAGTGTGAAGTTGCTGCAATTGTGTTGTATAGTTTGCCGCATTTTGAGTCAAAACTTCCTGTTCTTCTGGTAATAACTCAATGAAAGCATCTCGAATCGCGTTGACGATCGCGATCGCATTTTGGACATCTCCCCAAACATGAGGATCGGGAACCGTTGTTCCTTGTTCTTCTAGCTGTAGTGGTTGTATAACTTCTCCGACTGCAAGTTTTCGTGCATTAACCCCTGCAGCATTCATGAGCCTAATCAAGCCAGGCTCTAAATTATAGCCGTTATAAAGAATCAAATCAGCTTTTTCAAAGGCAATACTATCTCGCGGGACAGGTTCATACACATGAGGGTCATCGCCTGGTTGTAAAATTCCTGTCAGTTGAATTTGCTCTTTTCCTAGTTGGGTAGCCCAGTCAGTAATAATTGTGCTCGTAGAAACAACACGAGCCTGAGCATTAGCCCCAGGATCGGCGCGATTGGTCATTGCTGCGCCACATGCACTCAACCATAACCCCAGCAAGAAGCCAACGACAACTTGCCATCTATAGTTTCTGCCTTGCGACCGAGTCCTCACTTTCATGGAATTGATACATTAGTTTTCATATTCTTTTCATTTTTCAGCATATACTGTTTTCATATTCTTTTCATTTTTAACCTTAGACGCGTCGACATTGTTACTTCTTACTTCATCGCTATAGAGCAAAAACATGACCCTTCTGCCCTTTCCTAGCCGTACAAAATCACATCTACCAGCGCCAAAAGACACTTTGATGGAAGACGCAGCAATTACTGTCAGCCATCTAGGAGTTCAATATCGAAATGTTGAAGCATTGCATGATGCTAACTTCGAGATTTACCCTGGAAGAATAACTGGAATTATCGGTCCTAACGGTGCTGGTAAGAGTACCTTAATCAAGGCAATGCTAGGGCTAGTTTCAGCAAGCAGTGGCACTGTATTGTATCGAGGTGAGCCGCTCAAGTCTCAGTTAGAGAAAGTCGCTTATGTTCCGCAACGCTCGATGATTGATTGGAGTTATCCTGCTACTGTGTGGGATATCGTTTTGATGGGGCGAGTGCGTAAAGCTGGTTGGTTTCGCCGCTTTTCTCATGTTAGCCGCCAAGTGGCTGCTGCTGCGTTGGAACGTGTGGGAATGAGTGAGTATCGCGATCGCTCAATCGGGCAACTCTCTGGTGGACAACAGCAACGAGTTTTTCTTGCTCGTGCATTAGCAGAAGAAGCAGAGGTATTCTGTTTTGATGAACCACTAGCAGGCATTGATAAAAAAACTGAAGCAGTCATTTTTGAGGTTTTTCACGAGCTAGCCGCAGCAGGTAAAATTGTGCTAGTTGTTAACCATGACTTGGGTGAAGCAATTACTAATTTTGACGACCTCATTTTATTGAATAAAGAAGTTATTGCGAGTGGTTCGCGTACTACTGTCTTACAACCCGAAAACATGAACCGCGCTTATCGAGGACAAGTTGTGTTTTTTAATGGAGAAGCAGCATGAAAAAACTATTAGCAATTAGCTACTCTGGTAATCGGTAATTGGTAATTGGTAATTGGAACTACCGATTCTGTTTCCCAATAAAATATATCTAAAATTTCTGAAGAACTCTAAAAGCCAAAAGCTAACCACTAATTGCTAATCGCTGATTTATGCTAGAAGCTATTATTGAACCGTTGCAGTATGGTTTTATGCAGCGATCGCTTGTGATTGCTGTTTTGGTTGGGGTGATTTGTGCGATTGTGGGTAGCTATTTAATGGTACAACGCCTAGCGTTACTTGGAGATGCAATTAGCCATTCAGTATTACCAGGACTCGCGATCGCTTTTATAGTAGGAGCAGATATTTTTGTCGGTGCTTTTATTGCAGGAGTCGTTAGTACACTTGCTATTGCTTTGATTCGGACGCGATCGCCGATTAAAGAAGATGCCGCAATGGGAATTGTTTTTTCTGCCTTTTTTGCGTTAGGAATTACGTTAATTACTATTGTGCAGAAAACAAATAAAATCGATCTCAACCATTTCTTATTCGGTAACATTTTAGGTGTTACTTCTCAAGATGTTTGGAATACAGCAATTATTTCTTTATTTGTGATTGCTGTTGTTTTTTTACTCTATAAAGAATTATTGTTTTATACTTTTGATCCTGTGGGTGCGCAAGCAGCAGGATTACCTGTCAATCTCCTCAATTTTGGCTTGATGGTGTTAATTGCCTTGACAATTGTAGCGAGTCTTACAGCAGTTGGTGTCATTTTAGTTTTAGCGCTATTGATTACACCAGGAGCAACAGCATACTTACTTGTCAAACGCCTCAATCAAATGATGATTTTAGGTGCAATTATAGGTATTGTTGCTAGTATTAGCGGTATGTATCTTAGCTACTTTTATAATTTACCTTCGGGTCCAGCGATTGTTTTAGTCGCATCTGGCATTTTTGTATTAGCACTATTATTTAGCCCAAGTCAAGGCATCTTAACCTATCCACAGTCTCATTCACAGGGATGGGCTTTTTGGAAAGAAATTAAGAATTTACTGCGATCGCGTTCTTAAGTCAATTAGCTAACAGTTTTAGTCTGCTGGCAATGATATCTGGTTGAGAATAACTCCCACTTCTTCCATACCTGCGGAATTGTTTTGCATAGCATAAAGTTCTCTTGCTTTTTGTAGTGATGCAACTGCTTGAGAAACTTTACCTTGACTCCAAAACGCAACTCCTAAGTTTTGGCGAGAGACTGGATCGCTTGGGTTAATCTGAATGGCACGATTAAACGCCGCGATCGCTTCAGCGAATTTACCTTGACTTCCTAGTGCAATTCCCAAATTGTTGTAAGTTTCAAAATTTTGAGGATTAATTTCAATAGCACGATTGAACGCCGCGATCGCCTCAGCAAATTTGTTTTGATTACCAAGCGCTAGTCCAAGATTATTATGGGCGTTTTCGTATTCTGGATAGATTGAAATAGCACGATTAAACGCCGCGATCGCTTCTGCTAATCTTCCTTGTTCTGCTAATTCTACTCCTTGGTTATTATGAACTTCTGCCTGCTGTCTACTGGCGATAGATGGCATATCAGCCGAAATAATATATGAATCTAACGCTAAACTTGGCTGAATCCATATAAAAACGCTAGTAAATCCTACCGCAATCAACCCAGCAAGAATATAAGGCTTTTTCATAAACAACTCCGCCTGGAGATACAGATAAATGTTGGTATGAAACGAGCTTTTTGATTCTTTTAGCTTAACTGGTTTAGAAAAGTGACTTCTTATAACAAGTTCTACCAGTTTTCCATCTTAGGTACTCGTGACATACTTCTTGCTCCCTACTACTTGGAGATGCGATCGCGTTAAGATAACAAAAGTTCACATTTGAGGGTGCTATGGCAGTTAAAGTTGGAGATACCGCTCCTGATTTTACTCTTCCTTCGCAATCGGGTACAGCGGTTAAACTAAGTGACTTTCAGGGGAAATCTGTTGTTTTGTACTTTTATCCTAAAGATGACACCCCAGGATGTACGAAAGAATCATGTGCCTTTCGCGATCAGTATGAAGTTTTTCAAAATGCTGGTGCAGAAGTCATTGGAGTAAGCGCTGACTCTCCCGATTCACATCAACGATTTGCAGCGAAATATCAATTACCTTTTACGCTTTTAAGTGACGCTGGCAATCAAGTCAGAAAGTTATATGGCGTTCCTGCAACCCTCGGTTTATTACCTGGAAGAGTGACTTATGTGATCGATCAACAGGGAGTTGTCCAGCATATTTTCAACTCCCAGTTTAACTTTCAAGGTCACGTTGACGAAGCGTTGAAGACTTTGCAACAAATAGGGGCGAGAGGCTAGTTGTTAGTTTTGAGTGATGAGTTTTGAGTTAATAGAATTTTCTTAACTCTTCTACACCTCAGATCTCCTCTGCACTCAAATTATGCAAAGCTATAACTTAATGATGTGCTTTCTCTGCTCGTGATGTACTTTCAGCGTTGCCATTGTTGCTGTTGCCGTTACTATTGCGCGGTTGAATCACGCCATAACCACCGTGGTTGCGTTCGTAAATAACGTTGATTTCTCCTGTTTCCGCATTGCGGAACATATAAAAGTCGTGATCGACTAATTGTAGCTGTTCTAATGCTTCCGTAATTGTCATGGGTGGCATAGCAAAGTATTTAGTTCGCACGACTTCTTCAGGAAGTTCAGGAGTGCGATCGCCAATGAGATCTTCTACAACAGGTGTTGGTTCTATTGCTATGCTTGTTTTTTCTGGAACCTGTGTTTTCTTGTCGTGGCGCTTCTCTTTGTATTTCCGCAGTTTCCGCGCAATTTTATCCGCTACCATATCGATACTAGCGTATAAATTCTCACTACTCTCCTCGGCACGAATTACACTTCCGTTGGCGTAAATCGTCACTTCTGCGGCTTGCTTGTCATTGATGCGTGGATTGCGTGCTACAGATAAATGCACATCCACTTCGTTAGTTAAATTTTGAAAGTGATTTACTGCCTTTTCAATTTTCTGATGTACATATTCGCGAATTCCATCAGTAATTTCAATGTTTTTGCCGTGGATGACTAGTTTCATATTCAATTCTCCGGCTAGCGTACTGTCTAAAACGAAACGAAATTTGCAAGAGGAAATACTACTTTTTATGACAACAAATTGTTGTTTGAGCTACTAAGTACTAAAGCAGATGTTTCACTTGTTTAGTGTTTCAGCACAAACCTAAAATTAGTTGCTATTTTTACCACACTCGCATAAGATTACAAAATCTTATCTCTGCGTTGAGATAATGGTTTTGTTACCAGAATTTGCTTTGCTTTCTTGAACTTTTCAGCATAATACATCTATTTTATAACCTTTATAGCACTCCTATCTGAGTTGTCACTGCCCTTACCATAAAGTGTCTGTGATAACAAAAGAAATAAGGGGAGTTTCATAAACAATTTAGGTATTGCTATGGAAGGTTTTCTATTATGCACTCACTTTCTCTAGTAATGCTACTGGTTTGTATATTATCTTCCAACTTGCCAGGTGTGGTGATGTAAGAAGTAGTTCTCTCCATGTCCATTTGAGGTTATATGTTTACCTTAACACTTTGTATTCTCCCAAACATAATACTTTTATACTCTCTTTAAGAACCTTTGCAACTTTTGACATTTCTTGATTTGTGCTTTGAAAATGAAATGAATTGTGTTGGTGATTAAGCTTAAATTCTGTTATGTTTTTTGATACAAAGAAATTATTTCATACTTCAGAAGTGAGCCAAAATCGCAAATGTTTGTTATGCAAACCTGGAGTAGTTCCCTACCAAATAGCATGGCAATGGCAGCGATCGCTACAACAACGTGTCTATGACTCTGACTCGGAAGATGTCTTGATTTTGCTCGAACATCCCCCCGTGTATACTTTAGGGCAAGGTGCCGATCCTAAATTTATTAAATTTGATCCTGACAAGAGTAGATATGATGTGTATCGAGTCGAACGCGGCGGCGAAGTGACGTATCATTGTCCTGGTCAACTCGTTGGTTATCCAATTTTAAATCTGCAGTATTATTACAAAGACTTACACTGGTATCTTCGTCAGTTAGAAGAAGTAGTTATTCAAGTATTAGCCGTTTACGGATTGCCAGGAGAACGTTATCCAGGATTAACAGGTGTTTGGCTAGAAGGCTATAAAGTTGCAGCGATCGGGATTAAAGTTAGTCGCTGGGTGACAATGCACGGATTTGCTTTAAACGTGTGTCCCGACATGACAGGCTTTGAGCGCATTGTTCCTTGTGGTATTTCTGATAAACCTGTTGGTAGTCTATCGCAGTGGATTCCTGACATTACTTTAGAACAAGTCATTCCACACGTCACTCAAGCTTTCGCTACAGTATTTGATGTCAATATGGTAAAAACTGAAGTAAAACATTTACAAATTCTAGCCACTAGTCACTAATCACTCCTCACTCCTTCATTCAACTTTAAAGAGTGAAACATCTGAAGAAGCTGTGTCAACACTAGTCACTAATCACTCCTCACTCCTTCATTCAACCGACTCAAGAAAGCCCGCAAGCGATCGCTTTTAGGATGCGTTAATACTTCACGCGCTGCACCTTGTTCTTCGACTTGACCTTGATTCATAAACATTACCCGATGAGCAACTTCCCGTGCAAATTGCATTTCATGGGTAACGACTACCATTGTCATGCCATCAGCAGCAAGTTGTTGCATCACTTGCAAAACTTCGGATACAAGTTCGGGATCTAAGGCGCTGGTTGGTTCGTCAAATAGTATCACCTGCGGATTCATACATAAACTACGAGCGATCGCCACGCGTTGCTTTTGTCCTCCTGAGAGTTGTTCGGGGTAAGCACTTGCTTTATCAAACAACCCGACTTTTTCTAAATACAATCCTGCAAGTTGGGCGCTTTCTTTGGGTGATTTACCTAATACCTTACGCTGGGCGATTGTCAGATTCTCTAATACGCTCAAGTGCGGAAACAAGTTAAATTGCTGAAATACCATTCCTACTTGCGATCGCAATTGTCGCAATTGACGATAATTCAACTTGGGCTGAGACAAATCCATGTCATTGACAATCAAGCGCCCACCATCAATTGCTTCAAGACGATTAAAGCAACGTAACAACGTACTTTTGCCACAACCTGATGAACCAATAATTGCCACAACCTCCCCACGATGGATTTCACCACTAATTCCTCGCAGTACTCGCAGCGAACCAAAATTTTTTTCGATATTCTCAAACCTAATTGCGGTGGTGGAGTTAACCATATCCCTGTCTCACAAGGCGAAGTTTTGTAGAAATTATTTCAGATACACCACAGTTGATTGTAATCTTGTCTACATCCGAGTCAACCTACTTGAGATTGAATTTGCATTTAGGACGCAGAAATACCGAGGAGAAAAACAATATGGAGGAATCACTAAGGCGTTGGCTGCGTCTGAGTGCGGTTGTTGGGTTGTGTTGTTTACTCTTATTTGCAGGTTGTAACAATAATTCTGGTTCCTCTGGGGGTGACAGAACTTTAACAGTTGCTGTTGAAGGGACATATCCTCCATTTGAGTTTCAATCGCCGGATGGAGAATTACAAGGTTTTGATGTTGACTTGATGAATGCGATCGCCCAAGAGGAAGGCTTTACAATTCAGTATCAAAATTTGCCATTTGCGGGGATGATTCCTGCATTACAGGCGCGAACCATTGATGCTGCAATTGCAGCAATGACGATTACCGAAGAACGTGCCAAAACCGTTTCTTTCTCGCGTCCTTACTTCAAATCAGGACTGGCGATCGCAACTAGTGCCAATAATCAAGATATTACCAGTTTTGAGTCTCTCCAAAATCGGCGCATTGCGGTTCAAATCGGTACAACTGGGGCGCTAGAAGCCGCGAAAGTTCCTGGTGCGCAAGTTCGCAGCTTTGATGACGCGCCGACCACTTTACGCGAATTACTCAACGGTAATGTTGACGCAGTACTCCACGATCAACCTGTCATTTTATACGCAATCCAAACGGGTAACGTCCAAGGAGTTCGAGTTGTTGGCGATCTCCTGACTGAAGAATATTTTGGCATTCCCACGCCCAAAGGTTCGCCAAACTTAGCCTTAATCAATCAAGGATTAACAACTCTACTCGAAAACGGCACGTATAACCAAATTTATCAAAAATGGTTTGGTGTAGAACCTCCCCCCTTACCTGAAAGACTACCTTTCCAAGAAGAAACCGCCACAGGTGGCGCACCGTTTATCGTCACCGCAGTGAACGTCATCGTTCGCGCATTACCATCTTTACTGCGTGGTGCTTTAATCACACTACAACTGACGGCGTTTTCTGTTGTTTTAGGCATGATCGCGGGTTCGCTGATTGGAATTATCCGCCTTTCTAAAATTTTGCCAATTCGTTGGGCTGCTAGAGCATATATCGATTTCTTTCGCGGTACGCCCTTACTAGTACAAATTTTTATGATTTACTTCGGTATACCTGCGATCGCCCAAGAACTTGGTTTTACTTTCAATCTCAATCGTCTCGCCGCCGCTGTACTTGCTTTAAGTCTCAATAGCGCGGCTTATATCGCAGAAATTGTCCGTGGTGGGATTCAATCGATTGAGTCTGGACAATCAGAAGCTTCGCAATCATTGGGGATGAGTTCGGTACAAACGATGCGTTATATCATCTTTCCCCAAGCCTTCCGCCGGATGTTACCTGCTTTGGGCAATGAGTTTATTAGCTTGCTAAAAGATACCAGTTTGGTTGCGGTAATCGGGTTTGAAGAACTGTTCCGCGAAGGTCAACTCATTGTTGCAGAAAATTATCGCTCGTTTGAAATTTATGCCACCGTTGCTGTAATTTATCTCTGTCTGACTCTACTATCTTCACAAGCTTTCAGCTACTTTGAGCGCTGGATGAATCCTGCTGCGCGATCGCGTCACAAAGTCCGTGCCTAATATTATTTTGCCTGATGTCGCATGAAATCTATATAGGGGGCTGAGGAAATAGAGGTTTCGACAATCCTAACTTTCAATTACTTTGCGTTTTCATTCAAAATTTATGACACGAGTTAAGAGTAAGCGCAATGTCAGAAGCACAATCTTTAGTTGTTGACTTTACTCAAGAAGATAATGTTTTAATGTTTTACCCCGCCCGCCGCTGCGATCGAGTGAAAACTTGGGGTGGAATGGTATTTATGTCCAACAACAATGGACAATGGCGATCGGCATCCGATGGCAAAACTTGCCCCACGATTAGCCCGATTACAGATGCCAAACCGAAGTGTAGTTTGATGACCGTTGCGAATCCTGGAACTGCGACTATGTCAGACCAATATGTAAGCGATCGAGAATAGGAGGCTTAGCTTATTATGACGATTCTTGTCACTGGTGCAACTGGAAACATTGGTGGAGAAGTGATTCATCATCTTCTGAACAAAAACGCCACAATTAGAGGATTGGTACGCGATCGCAAAAAAGCAACCAAACTACAATCTCAAGGCGTTGAACTTGCCCAAGGCGATTTTTCACAACCCGACAGTTTAGATGCGGCTTTGCAAGGAATTGAAACTGCCTTTCTTGTGATGCCCAACGATCCGCGCCAGGTTGAATTAGAGTGCAATTTTATTGATTCAGCAAAACGCGCCGGAGTTCGTCATATTGTGAAACTATCGGTATTGCGTTCCGGCGAACTTCCTAGCACATTTCAGCAATGGCATCGCCAAATTGAAGAACATTTAGAAAAATCAGGCATGAGTTGGACTCATCTTCGTCCAAATATGCTCATGCAGAATATGCGTTGGTTTACTTCTACGATCTCGCAACAAGGTGCGTTCTATCACTCGGTAGGAGACACAAAAATCTCCCATGTCGATGCACGCGACGTAGCCGCCGTAGCCGCTGTTTGTTTGAGTGAATCTGGACATGAAAATCAAGCTTATGATTTGACGGGATCTGAAGCGGTTTCCTTTGCTCAAGTTGCCGACTATTTGACAGCAGCCCTCAACAAACCCGTGCAATACATTAATGTTGCGCCTGCTGATTTGAAAGCTGCACGACTCGCAAATGGGGAACCAGAATGGTATCTCGATGCAGAAGCTCAGTTATTTGAGTGTTGGCAAGCGGGAGCAGGATCAGCAGTGACCAGCACGATCGCAGACCTTTTGCATGACTTTCCCACATCGTTTGCAGCATTTGTTCAAGATTACGTCCAGTCTCACGCGCAAGACTTTTTAACAACTGTAGGAGCTTAATGATGCAATCTGCATTTGGACTCTCTATGTTATTTTTTACCTGATTTTACTGCTCACGCTGTCGTTTCCGATTTAGCACCGCTACCGTCAGAAGTTGCGTTTGACAAACTAACAATGTCAGCATTTGTGGGATCGTATCTGGATCTAGCGCTGCGTCATGCTGCAGATTTAGGATATGTACCAGTACAAAGATGACTGTTATCCATTCCCACAGCAGAATCGAACAAATTCTCTCTTAGCCCTTTAATCTACCAGTTTGATTGCTGATATCAATACATTCCATACTACGTTAGAGCGAGTGCATCAAAATGAGGTGAATGTTATTTAGCGCAACAATTTCTACTTCCTTCATTTTCGGCTACGGTACTGCCAAGGCTCGACAAAACGCGCATCACTCCATACACCTGTGCGTTGACTTTTAGCTTTAGCTTCCGCTTGTTCAACAGCAGTAGCACTCGGACAATTTTTAAGATAAGGACGGTAAACGAGTGCGAGTCCTTCACGCGCCAAAACTTCTTGAATCAAAGTTCCATTAGCAAGACGTACTTCACCAATTTGGCGACCGTAGCGATCGCTATCCGTAATCTTTAAAGTAACGCGATCGCCTTCCTGATCGATCAGTTGCTGAACGCGTTGTTGAGCTTTGATACCCCAGTTGAATTGATTACGCGCAATCCTACTTTTCGTGTATTTTTCTTGATTAGAATGCGGTATTTCTGGAGCATCAACACACGCGAAGCGGACGTGAATTTTAGCTCCTTTGGTATCAGTCACAGTAATCGTGTCGCCATCACTGACTTTTTGTACAGTGTATTGTTCGCGTGGAATCAGAAATTGACACCCACTCAACCCGAATAAAATAATAATCGCGTAGATCAGAAAAAGCGATTGCGCTTCGCGCACCGTTAAAAGCGATCGCACAGATAGTTTCACAAACTCAAAACAAAATTGTCACCCGTGCGATATTAGCAAATATGAGGGGCATTGATAGTGACTTGTGGGAGAGTAGGAGTGTGGGAGTGTGGGTAATAGAGTTTTGTTAGCGTAGCGGTGCCTTAGCACGTTTTGTTAGCGTAGCGGTGCCTTAGCACATTTTGAGTTTTCTTAACTCATAACTCATAACTCAACATTCATAACTCTCTTAGTCTTCCCGCCTACCCTCTGCTTACTTCCGGCTACCAACTAACTCGCGTTCTACTTGCTCAACCACCGGAGTATCAATCATTTCTAGTGCTTCGTACTCAGCGCGATCGATAACAGGATCAGAGTGACGCAAACGGCGTGACAGATAGATACCACCCACTGCAAGTAAGCCTGAGAGTAGAGTGAATCCTGCTAAGTTGGAATTATTTGTTGTCGGATTGATGCTTGGTGATGACTGATTTACAGAATTAGCCGAAAGCTTAGAGCTAAAGGGACATGCTTGAGCCGAATTAAAAGTAACAAAAGTGCTACCTGCGATCGCCGCAACCGACAAAAGAGTAATTAGATGACTTGGTTTCATAATGTTTTGTAGTAGAAAGTTGTTCCAGGTTGTTCTTAATTTTGCATAACATTCAAAATACTGCCAAATATAAATTGCTGATGTATCACATCTTGCAACCCTAATCAAAAATTAGCGACTAGGATCAAAGATGTAATCTCCTTACACAGCACAAGTAGCTCATGAACTTTCTCACACACGTTCTACACTTAGCTGGTTCAAGTGCTGCAGCGTTTGTCGCAGCGCAGCAAATTCGCGACCCCCTAACACGTCCTAATGTTCTTGCTGGGTTTCAACTTGCAGAATCAGGTTCAGTTCCGTTTTTAGAAGCACTGAGTCAACGAGCAGCCGCTGAGGGCGATTCTTGGTTAGCGGAAAAACTAACGAAACACGCCGCCGATGAAACAAGACACGGTCATATTTTTGCTCATGCTTTAAAACAACTCGACAAACAAGTTATAGACTTCAAAAACTTACCTAAATCGTCTGATAATAAGCCAAATGAGCGGCGCAGTCCTTTTTTCGCAGCTTACTTCGACGGGTATTCTCCCGAACAGCTTAAACCAGACAATATTGACTGGAAAGTTTTTATGGCTAGCACTTATATATTGGAGCTAGATGCAAGTAAAGACTTTGCGCGAATGGCAAACGTGTTACCAGAAGATGATGCAACTGCACGAAACCTCAAAAAAGGAATGCTCAGTATTGCCCAAGACGAAACAGGTCATGCCGCATATTTATACGAAGCAATGACCCGTAGAATGTCAGTTATTGAAGTACAACAACTCGTTGATGATTGGCGAACCCGTAAAGTTAACGCTTTACTCGCAATGGTTAGTGGTTTGCTACAACGTACTGGACAAATGCCTTCGCTTGTGCAAGATGCTGCACCCGCAGACATGTCTGACGAACTGGCTGCTGCCTAACTATTAGGTGCGACTGGTGCGCTAAACTCGATGGTGCTTTCTGTGGGGTTAGTCTGCTGACTTTGTGTCGGTGTTGATTGCTGAAACAAAGACGGTGGTGCAGCCTGACGGAAGGCACCACAATAATACATTGTCATGACAGCTTTAAAAGCCCAGTGATCGGGCGAAACATCGCTAAAAGGTACAGGTAAGGTTTCTGCTTGGTTTTGAATACAAGCGTTGGCGACTGGATTTGTTGTCGGTGTCGTTGGCGATTCGGTTGCGGGTGTTTGGGCTTTAACTGGAGCAATCAGGCTAACCGTAGATAAAAATACCGTTGTTGCTAAAATTCGTAAGTTCATAAATACTTGAATATGCTGCTTTCTCTAGTCTAGTTTTTATTTTGAGTAGCGTATTGTAGAAGTAGAGCACCTAGAGTGGGAGATAGCAACTTCACCACGAAAAGAGAAGCTTTAGTCCAGCAACAACTAATAAAATGGATAGCAGCCTTTGTAAATTTGCATTTTTGTGCTTGCTGCCATACTCAGCACCAATAAAACCACCAAGAATTGCAGATGGTGCCCAAAATACAATAGCTTTGGGTAATAATGCAGCGTGCGAGAGATGTCCGAGTAATCCAGCAGTTGAGTTGACAAGAATGAATGCTGCAGATACTCCTGCTGATTGACGCGGATTTGCCCAACCCATGAGTAAAAGTAGTGGAGATAGAAAAATTCCGCCACCGATACCAGTGACTCCTGAGAGGAAACCAATCGCTGCGCCTGACGAAAGTGCAGCAAATAGCGGAATCGCTTGATGCGTTACAGCAATTGTGTGATGAGTGCGAAAAAGTTTATACGCCGCAACAAGCAAAGCACTACCTGTAATCGGATTGTAGAAAGCAGCAGGTAACGTTAGATACCCCCCAATAAAAGAGCATGGTATAGAAGCGATCGCCAGCGGTAAAAATAACCCCCAAGAAAAGTATCCGGCACGATAAAATTTCACAGTAGCAATAACTGCAACTAAAATATTCAGCGTCAAAGCAGTCGGTTTCATCACCTCTGGAGCGATACCCATTAATGCCATAATTGTCAGATAACCTGACGAACCTGCATGACCGACTGAGGAATACAACATTGCTGCTACAAAAATTAAGACAGCAAGTATCAAGATTGTGGCATTCACTAAAAATTACTCAAACACGACTATCAGAATTTTTTGAAGCACGATTGCATCCACTTCATTTTTAGTTTGTTACTCTCACTAAGTCAAGATTGCTTCTGACACTTACAACTAATATCATCTCCGGTTAAATAACCAGAATATCGGTATCGTTACGCTGTTATTAGTGGCTAGTGGCTAGTGGCTAGTTACTAACAACCCTTCACCTTTACTGACCATTTTTATTAACACTAATCAACCGGATTTGATATAAAATTTGTGGCTCAAGTTTAATATTAATTAGCAACAAAAGGTTAAACCTCGGCAATACAAGCTAATTTAAGCCTGCTAGCAATTCCCTATTACCAATTTAGTTGACTTAACTAATATTGAAAAATCCGCCAGTGCAGGATAACTGGCGGTGTATCTAGAAGCAGGAGAGGAATCGCGTTAACTGAGCTAATTGTACTTGCTAAGTTCTAGGATAATCTCCAGTATAATCACGGTTTTTTAATTGATAAAAAATTAAGTTTCAGGGTTTTCTGGGTAGTCAAAAGAGTAAAATTGTGACAATTATTTAAGCACTTTTTGTTATGAGCGGTTCGGTTTTAAAAACACTACAACTTAAATAGAAGATATACAAAATAACAAAAACTAAACCAAAGAATCTACTCAAAATTTCAAAAAGCCGAGTTGTATCATTTTAAATCGAAATTCAAATTTATTTCTTTAATCAATCATGAAACATGGGAACAATACACTAAATCAGGCGATCGCTTATACTATATGGGACAAAAAACTGTTGAACCTTCTTAATTCTCTATAGCAATCTTTTGTTTGATAAATTCATGAAAACACATCAGCTTATTTACTTAATAAGCAATATTTTTTTACTAAGTATAACAGCCTGTTCTTTTCCTACTATAAAAAATACAAATAACAGCACTTCCGATATAAACATAAGAGATTTAGCACAGGATACACAACCTACAGACACTCAAAAAACACCAACGAAGACAGCCACTATTGATATTGAAGGCGAACAGACAACTGTTTCTTTACAACTGTATAGCCATCCATTCTTTACTACCTACCCAACTCAAGATTTTCTCTCGGAATCAGTTGCTTCCGGCGAAGGCACCGCAGTTTGGTTTTACGCCAACTTTGGTGGTACAAAAAATGAATCAGCTTATGTTCAATTCTTCTTTCCAGGCTATGCTAAGACACTCGACCAGTTGAAACAAAATTGGATTGAAGGAGAAAACGGTTTACTTGCCTCAAATGGCTGGCAAATTATAGAGGTTGTAGGAGAAGTTGCGTACCCCTGGGCTAAAGAAAAAATTAATTTTCATCAACCTGAAAAAAATATTATAGGTACTGTATATCTCGGAGAAGCCGAAGGCAATGCATTCTATGTTGTTACACACTATCCAGTAGAATACGGAGATGGATTTGTGCCTAGAGCTAATGTCATTCTCCAAAATTTAGAGATTAACTAAGCCAATATAAGCTAAAACTTAAGCGAAGGCATGCGCTCAAATCGATAAAATAATTCTTTATCCTTCCTAATACAGTTATGTCTGTCCTCTCTTCTGCACCTTTTTCTCCTGAAGAAATCGCAAATGAAGGCTTAAAACCTGAAGAATATGAAGAAATTGTGCGGCGGCTAGGACGCCATCCAAACAAAGCTGAGCTAGGGATGTTTGGCGTCATGTGGTCAGAACATTGCTGCTACAAAAATTCAAGACCACTCTTAAAACAGTTTCCTACAACAGGTTCGCGCATACTAGTTGGACCTGGAGAAAATGCTGGCGTGGTAGATTTAGGTGACGGACTGCAACTAGCTTTCAAAATTGAATCGCACAATCACCCTTCAGCTGTTGAACCATTTCAAGGGGCTGCAACAGGAGTTGGCGGCATTCTCCGCGATATTTTTACGATGGGAGCACGTCCGATCGCATTACTCAACTCGCTGCGCTTTGGTTCTCTAGAAGATGCTAAAACACGACGTTTATTTACGGGTGTCGTGGCTGGTATTAGCCACTATGGTAACTGCGTTGGTGTCCCTACTGTTGGCGGTGAAGTTTATTTTGATCCGGCTTACTCAGGTAATCCTTTAGTCAACGTGATGGCCTTAGGATTAATGGAAACCGAGGAAATTGTTAAATCTGGCGCTTCAGGCTTAGGCAATCCTGTATTATATGTCGGTTCTACCACAGGACGCGATGGGATGGGCGGTGCAAGTTTTGCGAGTGCAGAACTTAGTGATGAATCTGAAAAAGATCGTCCCGCAGTGCAAGTCGGCGATCCTTTTTTAGAAAAATCTTTGATTGAAGCTTGTCTAGAAGCTTTTAAAACAGGTGCAGTTGTAGCAGCACAAGATATGGGTGCAGCAGGTATTACCTGTTCAACATCAGAAATGGCGGCTAAAGGAGGGGTAGGAATTGAACTTGATTTAGATAAAATTCCAGTTCGCGAAACAGGGATGGTTCCCTACGAATACCTGCTTTCCGAATCGCAAGAGAGAATGCTATTTGTTGCCGAAAAAGGCAGAGAACAAGAACTCATTGATGTTTTCCACCGTTGGGGACTACACGCGGTTGTTGCTGGTACGGTAATTCGCGAACCAATCGTGCGCATTTTATTTCAAGGTAAAGTCGCAGCAGAAATTCCCGCAACCGCTTTAGCCGAAAATACACCGATTTATCACCGCCAATTACTCAGCGAACCACCCGAATATGCCCGTAAAGCTTGGGAATGGACAAGCGATCGCCTCCCGCCATGTAGTGCATCGGGTATAGAAATTCAAGACAATCACGCTTGGAGTGAGATTTTACTTGCACTGTTAGATACACCCACAATCGCCTCTAAACGTTGGGTATACCGCCAGTACGATCACCAAGTTCAAAATAACACTGTCATGCTTCCTGGTGGTGCAGATGCTGCAATTGTTCGCTTGCGCCCTCAAACAAAATCGACACATTCAAACTCAGCAGTCGCCGCAACCGTTGATTGTAACCCACGTTATGTGTATCTTAATCCCTATGAAGGAGCTAAAGCCGTTGTCGCTGAAGCCGCACGAAATCTTAGCTGTGTCGGTGCAGAACCTTTAGCCGTCACAGATAATTTAAACTTTGGTAGTCCAGAAAAACCTGTAGGTTATTGGCAACTAGCGGAAGCTTGTCGTGGTTTAGCAGACGCTTGTCGAGAATTTCAGACACCTGTCACTGGTGGTAATGTATCACTTTACAATGAAACACTCGATTCTTTTGGTAATCCACAACCCATTTACCCGACTCCTGTCGTGGGGATGGTGGGGCTAATTCCTGATCTGACGAAAATCTGCACTCAAGGGTGGAAAACACCAGGTGATATTATTTATCTTCTCGGCTCATCCTTAAAATCGCATATTACCTTGGGTGGTTCTGAGTATCTTGCCACAATTCACGATATGGTTGCCGGATTACCGCCACAAGTTGATTTTGATTTAGAACGTCAAGTACAAGCGGCTTGTCGCGAAGGAATTCGTCAAGGTTGGATCAATTCAGCCCATGATTGTGCAGAAGGTGGAATTGCGATCGCCTTAGCTGAAGCTTGTCTTAGTGGTAATTTAGGCGCAAATATTACCCTCGTACTAGATACTCAGTTACGCTGGGATGAGCTACTTTTTGGTGAAGGTGGTGCAAGAATTCTTGTTTCTGTTTCACCAGAACAACAAACGCAATGGGAATCTTATTTACAAGAGCATCTAACTACACACTGGCAAAAAATTGGTTTGGTAGAGAATCCTGACACATTCTTACGGATTTCTACGTCCGATCAGCTATTAATCGAAGTTACAATTGAATTGATGCGCGATCGCTACTGCAATGCAATTCCCAGACGTCTCAGCGTTTAGTGAAAGAGGGCTGCTTGAGTGAGGAGTTAGGGAAGATGAAAATTCCAACATAAATATTCTCTTAGACTTCCATACTCGCTCCTTTCTTCCCTGACCTCTTCTACAATAAGCATTCTTACGCTACTGTGGTAAGTGGAATAGTTAACGATTTATTAAGCTCGGTTAAACATTCTGAAATTTCAGCTAGAGATCAACTTTACTGAACCAACACCCCGCTCAGGAGCAAAGCAGCAGCATGATTCCCAACCATTCCCATTTATTGCCCAACGCCGAAGCAGTAGATATTGATGGCGTAACGCGTCCTGATAAACCTGAAGAAGCCTGCGGCGTGTTTGGTGTCTATGCACCAGGGGAAGATGTTGCCAAATTAACTTACTTTGGTTTGTATGCGCTACAGCATCGCGGTCAAGAGTCGGCAGGGATTGCGACCTTTGTCGGGGATAAAGTTTACTTGCATAAAGAAATGGGGTTAGTTTCCCAAGTCTTTAATGAATCAATTTTACAAGAATTACCTGGTGATATTGCTGTAGGTCATACCCGCTATTCCACAACAGGTTCGAGTCGCGTTGTCAACGCTCAACCAGCTGTTGTCCCCACTCGTTTAGGTTCACTTGCTTTAGCACATAATGGCAATCTAGTCAATACGGTGCAACTGCGCGAAGAACTACAAAAAGCACACTGTAACTTAGTTACCACAACAGACTCAGAATTAATTGCATTGGCGATCGCCGATGAAGTCAACAGTGGTAAAGCCTGGTTAGAGGGTGCGATCGCAGCTTTTCAGCGCTGTCAAGGCGCATTTAGCTTAGTTATCGGCACTCCAGGGGGTGTAATGGGCGTTCGCGATCCAAATGGGATTCGTCCTCTTGTGATTGGTACTTTAGCTGATAACCCTCAACGCTACGTATTAGCTTCCGAAACTTGCGGTCTAGACATTATTGGTGCTGATTATCTCCGCGATGTCGAACCAGGAGAATTAGTCTGGATTACCGAAGCAGGACTCGCTTCATTTCATTGGGCACAACAGCCACAACGCAAGCTGTGTATTTTTGAGATGATCTATTTTGCCCGACCTGATAGCGTGATGCACGATGAAAGTTTGTATACCTATCGCCTGCGTTTAGGAAGACAACTTGCCCAAGAATCTCCTGCTAAAGCAGATATTGTCATTGGTGTTCCTGATTCGGGTATCCCTGCTGCAATTGGTTTTGCCCAAGCATCGGGAATTCCTTATGCTGAAGGACTCATCAAAAACCGTTACGTTGGACGCACTTTTATTCAACCAACACAAATGATGCGTGAATCAGGTTTACGCATGAAACTTAATCCTCTCAAAGATGTCCTCGCAGGCAAAAAAATTATTATTGTAGATGACTCAATTGTGCGCGGGACAACAAGCCGCAAACTCGTTCGTACACTGCGAGATGCAGGGGCTACTGAAGTGCATATGCGCGTCTCTTCACCCCCAGTCACTCACCCTTGTTTTTATGGTATTGACACAGATAGCCAAGATCAATTGATTGCTGCAACTAAATCTGTAGCTGAAATTGCTGCCCAAATTGAAGTTGATTCTTTAGCGTATCTCACTCAAGAAGGAATGCTGAAAGTGACTCGAGAAGATACAGATACTTTCTGTACTGCTTGCTTCAATGGCGACTATCCAATTACTGTACCTGAAACTGTAAAGCGATCCAAACTCATGCTCGAAAAAGTTGTCGTTTAACTTGATTTCTTTGGCTGCTGGTTTTGGATTGACTAGCAGCCCTTTGTTTTTAATGCGATCGCAAAACTAAAACTTAAGCATAAGTTGAATCAATTTCGCTTTAGTTAGATGGTATTTGCAATTCATGTTTTTAATTTTAAACTTTGCCACAGATACCATGATGCAACTGTACGGTAAGGTTGCCAAACCTGCCCAAGCTGATTTACAGCTTTCTTATTTGGTAAATCTGGTAGGTTATAAGCTTTATAAATTGCTGCTCGAATTCCTAAATCATCCGCAGGCAATACATCCCAGCGATGTAGGCGAAAAATCAACACCATTTCTGCTGTCCAACGACCAATACCTTTGACTTGAGTTAATGTCTGAATAATAGATTCATCATCCATTGTTTCTAAATCATTTAGCGTTGGTAATCCATCCAGATTTTTTTGTGCTAGTCCTTTAAGATAAGCAATTTTAGGACGAGAAATTCCTGCGTTTCGGAGAGTTTCATCCGAGGTGTCAAGGATACTCTGTGCGGATAGTTCCGAATATAATTCCAAAAAACGTTGGTGAATAATTGACGCTGCTTTGACAGAAAGTTGCTGATAAATAATCGCTTCACACAGGCTAGATAACAAATCGCCTGTTTGTTGTTCTTGCGCTAAAGTACAATCGCCAACTTGCTCAATGATACTTGCTAATATCGCATCAGACTGTTTGAGTGCAGTAGTTGCAATCTGGTAATTGAGGTAAACCAGTTTTTGAGAGTTTATCATTCACTAAAGCCAACACGTTCTTAATCAGAATCGCAGTTTCAACAAATTGAATTAGTCAGTTCCCATTTTCCTAGAGATTAGGTTGCCAAAGCGCCAAACATAGACGGTGGCTGCCATTAAACTGCCAAGGTAATAACCTACCCATAATCCGACACCGCCTAAGCCAACAGTAAAGCCTAAAACATAGCCACTGACTAATCCAACACCCAAAAAAGACAAAATACCAAGCAGCACGGGAATGCGAGTATCTTGAAGCCCATACAGCGCACCCAAAGCTGTCTTTTGTAGTCCATCAAAAACGTGACCGATCGCAACAACGCTGAGCATAGGAATAACAAGTTGCAGTAGTTTGGCATTCTCAGGATTGCGAATATCTACATACAACCCGACAACTTGCTGACGAAAGGCGAGTAGAGCGATCGCAACCACTATTGTCGCCCCTATGACAATGCCAGAACTCACAAATCCTGCCCGTCTTATGCCTTCAAGGTTTTGCCACCCTAACCACTGACCAACACGCGCCGTAGTGGCAAACGACATTCCTAACGGAATCATAAACACAATCATTCCAGTTTGCAACGCAATTTGATGCGCCGCTAGCACATCGGTTCCCAAGATTCCCATAAGATACGTCATTATCAATACCAAGCCATACTCGAAGGTGATGGAAACTCCAATCGGTACACCAATGACGAGCAATTCTCGCAATAAGTTTAATCGAAGCTGATACCACTTCTGAAAGCGGTAGATTCTTAGCTGCGGGTGTTTGAACAGGTAAACAATCAACACCAAAAACATTCCCCACCACGATAGAGTGCTAGCTAATGCCAACCCTGCTAACTCCATACGTGGAAAACCAAATTTACCAAAACCCAAAACGTAGTTGCCCGCTATGTTAAAAAGCGTTCCTCCCATCACAATAAACATGATAGGACGAGCTTGTGACAATCCAGAGACAACTCCTCTGAGCATGGCAAAGCCAACCGCAGGAAACAATCCCCAAAGCATGACATTGAGATAACTACTTGCTAAGGTAACGGTTTCAGGAACTTGCCCCAGTTGCAGCATCAAGACATCCATATGCGCTATTATCCACATGGTTGCAATTGATAACCCGACTGTGAGCCATAATCCTTGTTGTGTAACCTGCTCAATTCGAGTTTTCCTTCCTGCGCTAAAGGCTTGAGCAACGAGTGGACTTACCCCCATCACAACACCGCCTAGAACATTTAGAAAAACTTGAAAAGTGAATGAGGCTAATCCTCCTGCAGCTAAAGCTTTCCATCCTAAATGCCCCATCATTACAGTATCGACAAACCCTGTAGCCGATTGAGCAATTTGGGCACTCACTAGAGGAATCGCCAGTTTCAGAAATGCTCTGATTTCGGCTTGAACTGGAGAAACTGAAATTGAAGTCATGATAAATTTTCAAAAAAACAGCACGACAAATTCAGCAACAATCTGATTGATTAGCAGCGTTTAGAGTATTGCCCACTCTTCCACCCTGAACTAAAGTTCGGGTTAACAGCCAAAGTCTGATTCATCAGACTAAGCCAAGTATTCGAGTCCACTTCAGTGGACTTGACCTATTAGCCTGTGAATTAATTCATAGGCGGGTTGTATGGTTAACTCGTTGCAATTGCCTGCATCAGTTGCGTTTGCTGATCGGCAACTAATAAAATCGCGGTATCTATTTCATCTAATAGCAGTTCCATCACATATCCCTCAGAATTAGCGCAGTCACTGAGTTTAATTGCTCACTCTTTTGTTAAAGTAATAAAAGTTCTGGTATGCCACAAGTACCAGTTTTAGGGTTTTATATCAGACCAGTTATGCAAACTCATGATGGATCTCGCACTCAAGCTGGAAACAACTTCGACAATTCCATTACACAAACAGCTTTATGAAGAAATCCGCCAAGCGATTTTGTCAGGGCGGTTAAAGTCTGAACAGCGGATGCCTTCAACGCGTGCATTAGCAAAGATGTTAGGTATCTCGCGAGCAACCGTTTTGTTTAGCTACGATCAATTACTTAGTGAAGGTTATCTACAAACGATTCCTGCCTCTGGAACCTTTGTGGCTTGCCAACTACCGGATGAACTACTGCAATCAACTTCTTTCCCAATTTCACTTGCATCCCCATCATGGCTTGAGTTATCTACCTATGGCACAACTTTGGCAACAGTAAACTTGCCACCTCCACCAGGACAAAAACCTCTAATCAATTTTAGTTGCTATGGCAGACCTGCCTTTGATGAATTTCCGATCCAAATCTGGCGGCGGTTGTTGTCTCGTGCGTGTTGCTCTAGCACAACGATACTTGATTATCCTGCTGATCCATTGGGATACAAACCATTGCGCGAGGCGATCGCCCGCTATCTTACTCAGTCGCGTGCAGTACGGTGCGAACCCGATCAAGTCGCGATCGTGAATGGTTCTCAGCAAGCTTTGGATCTGATTGCTCGGTTATTTTTGAATCGAGGCGATCGCGTTGTCATGGAAGATCCTGGCTACACTGAGGCGCGGTATATCTTCCAGGTACAAGGTGCAGAGGTATTACCTGTGCGTGTGGATCGCTCAGGATTAGTCATGGAACATCTTTCAGCCCTGACAACACCTATTAAGTTAGTTTATGTCACTCCTTCTCATCAGTTTCCCACAGGAGCCGTGTTGTCGTTACCCAGACGATTGGCGCTGCTAGCCTGGGCGCAACAAACAGGTGCCATTATTCTAGAAGACGACTACGATAGTGAGTTTCGTTATGACGAACGCCCAATTCCTGCGCTGCAAGGGCTAACCAGCAGTGATTCGGTTATTTATATTGGCACTTTTTCCAAAGTTATGTTTCCCTCGTTGCGAATGGGGTATCTTGTTATACCGCAACAACTTGTTTCGGTAGTCGCTCGTGCCAAATGGTTGGTTGATCGCCAATCTCCTCTACTAGAGCAACACGCTTTAACCGATTTCATCAACGAAGGACATTTGGAAAGCCATATTCGCCGCATGCGATTGCTGTATGCTCAACGTCGGAGAACTCTCGTGCAAGCTTTAACTCAACATCTAGAAAATCAAGTGACAATTATCGGCGAGAATGCTGGGATGAATGCGATGGTGCAATTTCATACCGACCAGAACGATGAAAAGATTATCGCTCAAGCAGAACAGAAGGGTGTGGAGTTAATTAGTGCTCGTTCATGTTACATGAATGCTGAAGATGGCAATAGAAAGTTTCTGCTGGGATGTACCGATCTCAATTCAGAGGCAATACAAGAAGGTGTGCAGCGCTTAGCTCAAATTCTTAAGGCATAAGTTGCTGGTTCTTAGTTGCTCAATTTGCGATCGCATATAGGTTTGCGCATGAATCTAATAACTTGAGATAGTGTTTGATTCAGCAATTAGCTAAGCGCCAACAGCTAATCGCTTTCTAAATGCGTCGCGCCGAGGTATTTTGTCAGGTAAGGTGAGAAAACCTCGTAAATGAGCGTTAACGGCTGTCCGTGATGCCAAAATAGGTAATGACGACCCCAAAAAGGACCTAACTCAGAAAAAGCCGACTCTAGAGCTTCTGAGTGACCGTAGTAAAGTCCTTGGACATCTCGATACAACTCAGTACGTAGACGAGTTAAGCTAGCCCAGATTGGTAGATTGCGGTTCTGTAAATACTCATCTACATGACTTGCTTCCCACCAAGAAGTTGCGTACGCCAGTCTTTGTCCTGAAGCAGTCCGCAGCCATACTTGACGTCGCAAACGAGGTCCAGGCACAGCTTGAATTTGCGTCGGTGCGCCATCCAAGTCCATGCCAACTGCAGACATATCGATCACATCGACTTCTGTCGGTTCCCCTGTCAACAATTGCAGGTGTCTTGTCGGAGAACCATCGCCCAACAATAATAGTTGCCAAGCAGGTGCTAACTGAGTATGTGGTAAGCCTTGCTGTACAGCTGCCTCTCCACCTTGCCACAGTGGTGTCAAGCAGTGCCAGGCAGTTGAGATTTTTACGTTATCGGCTGGTTTAAAAAGTGCAGTCAATTTATTTTACAAAACTTCATACCTTCTTATCAAATCATAAACAATTTTGCTTCGCCAAGGAACGAGGTAAAGATTTTGCTTTAAATTTAAACAAGTCTTCTCAGCTATCTGCTTGAAGCTGAAGGAGAATAAGTGGTATTATAATTTATTCAGCTAATCATAAAATATCAATCGATAGCTCATTGCTAGGAACAGGAGTAATTAATTTCCAACATGATCAAACTGCGATTAAAGAGATTCGGTAAAAAACGGGAAGCGAGTTACCGGATTGTTGTCATTAATAGCCGCTCTCGCCGTGATGGTCGCCCCTTGGAAGAAGTGGGATTCTACAATCCAAGAACTGATGAAACAAAGTTGGATGTTCCTGGAATAGTAAAAAGACTTCAACAGGGCGCTCAACCCACCGATACCGTGCGTCGCATCCTTGAAAAAGCCAATGTCTTTGAACAGCTCAGTGCCTCAACAAACCAGTAAAATTAGCTCTAGTCAGGTCAATACCCCTGACTACACTAAATTGGTAAAGTTTCTCATTCAGCCATTTTTAGAAAATCCTGACTCTTTGAGTGTAGACTGCGAAGTGTCTCAAAGTAATAGGAAAGTTTGGGTGCGTGTAGCCTTTGAAAGTGAAGATAAAGGCAAAGTTTATGGTAGAGGTGGACGCAATATTCAAGCAATTAGAACCGTCATTGCAGCAGCCGGTGCAATAGCAGAGCAATCAGTCTACCTAGATATCTACGGTGGTGATGCTCAAGAGCGCGATTTGACAGCGGATACATCTGCAGAGACCGGAACTAAACCATCTCAAGAAAAGCGCAGAACAACTTCTAAACCTAATGTTAGACCGCGATCGCGATCGAGCGTTCAATAGAAAATATCAAGGATTCACTAACGAACTTGATGAGAAAAGCGCAAAGTGAATGATTGGGGGTTGGTTCAGAAGCTCGAACTAACCCCTAAAGTTTAGTTATTAAATTTATCAAGACTTAAGATATTTTATGGCAGAGGCATCAACGATTCAACTGCCGAGTACAGAAAGTGCGATCGCACTTTCTGGAGAGCATGAAGAAAACTTAAAAACTCTATCGCGACAAACTGGCGCAACAATTGTACTACGCGGACAAGAACTACACATTTCCGGAACCGAAAAGCAAATTGAACTTGCCCAAACATTAGTGCGATCGCTATCTGATCTATGGCTCAAAGGAAACAGTATTGCTCTAGCCGACATTCTCACAGCACGTCAAGCATTAGATACTCACCGCGAACACGATCTGCAAGATTTGCAGCGCAATATCTTGGCACGTACCCGCCAAGGAGAAGAAGTTCGCGCTAAAACCTTCAAACAGCGGCAGTACATTCAAGCAATCCATAAAAGTGACTTGACTTTTTGTACAGGACCTGCAGGTACAGGGAAAACCTTTTTGGCAGTTGTCATTGCGGCACAAGCCCTCTTAGCAAATCAGTACGAAAGGCTTATTCTCACGCGCCCAGCGGTAGAAGCAGGTGAAAAACTCGGCTTTCTACCAGGAGACTTGCAGCAAAAAGTTAATCCTTTTTTGCGTCCGCTTTACGATGCCTTACATGAATTTATTGATCCTGAAAAAATGCCCAGTTTGATGGAACGAGGCGTGATTGAAGTTGCTCCTTTAGCTTATATGCGCGGGCGAACTTTAAACAAAGCTTTTGTGATTGTCGATGAAGCCCAAAATACCACACCAGCCCAGATGAAAATGGTGTTAACACGTCTTGGTTTTCGTTCGCGGATGGTAGTTACTGGAGATATGACACAAACTGACTTACCAGGACACCAAGAGTCAGGATTAGCTGTAGCACTAAATATCTTACGTCATGTCGAAGGTATTGGCTTTTGCGAATTTTCTCAAAAAGACGTTGTGCGACATCCTCTAGTGCAAAGAATTGTCGAAGCTTACGAACGCTACGAAAAATAAGCTATTTCTATTACCAATTACCCATTACCAATTACCAATCTATATATGAGTACTACATTAAAAGAATTTCTTGAAGCTTGTGAAACGTTATCAACATTGCGTTTAATTGTGACGAGTAGTGCAGCAGTTTTAGAAGCACGTGGCAAGTTAGAGAAGATATTTTATGCCGAATTGCCTAAAGGAAAATATGCAAATATGCATACTGAAGGGTTTGAGTTTCATCTGAATATGGATGAAATTCAGCAAGTAAAGTTTGAAACGGGCGAGGCAAAGCGAGGTAACTTTACAACTTATGCAATTCGGTTTTTGGATAAAGAGGAAAAACCAGCACTAAGTGCCTTTCTTCAATGGGGAAAACCAGGAGAGTACGAACCAGGACAAGTTGAAGCTTGGCAAGCTTTACGCGAACAATATGGTGAAGTGTGGGAACCGGCTCCCGTGGAGAGTTTGTAGTGGGAATTGAACCACAGAGAACACAGAGATTAGAAAAGTGCAAGTAATTTGGAGTTTGTGTCTCTTTGTTGCCTTGTTTTTGGGTAGTGGAGAGGCTGGGGCTGGGCAATTAGCTGAACGATTGGCAAATTTTCCGCAGTGGGATAAGCCTGCGGTACAGGTAGCTAAAGGAGACTTAGCATATCCAGACTGGATGGCTGGGACTTGGACTGTTAAAAGTACGCTGATTGATGCTGTTGCACCGTTAGCGCCCAATATTGTGTCTCCTGGTTTTGAGAGTAATCGTCAAAATTTACAGCAACCAGTGAGTTTTCAAGTTCGGTTTGGGAAAGATAAGTTATTTAAATCTTCTGCGGTAGTTGCAGATCGAGCTTTTAATGGGTTGAGTTTGGCAAAAGCGTATCTGGGAAACACAGTCATTGCTGTAAAAGTCGATCCAAAGTCTCCTAATCGTCAGATTACGTTACTCAAAGGCGATCGCCAGTTAGTTTCAATTGTCTCTGGTCGTGCTACAGAAACACCAAAAGACGATCAATTTATCACAACCGAAGTGTTTCAACAGTTCTTTCGTGCTGCCGAGTCGCGTCCTTATTTTAATGAAGTTGAATCAACAACTGCTTACCAATACTTGCCACAATCTCCTCCTACGATTGAAGCCGATCAAGTGACTGCTGTCTTTTTATCTCCTCAAGATCCAGATTACTTTACTGCGGCTTCTCGACCTGTGGCACTTTATCGCTATCGGTTAGAATTTAGTCCTGTTGATGTGCCAAAAACACAAAAGAAAGCCAGCGGTTGAAACTGCGGCTACATACACAAAACCTGTCTTCACAGGTTTTTACACCATGAGTTTGTTCTATCTATACAAGAAAGTCACGTATTTTTTGTAGTATTTGTATTACAATGTATTACTAGCTGCGCTCGCAGCCGTTTAGTTGGTACAGCAATATGGCAAATTTGCGCGATATCCTCAATTACTATAAAGATTATCGAGCGATCGCAATTTTTAGTATTGCGGCAGCTAGCGTGTTTGAAATTATCGATCTGATTGTGCCGTATGCGATCGGACAAATTTTAAATGTACTCTCAAATCAACCTGTAGATGGAATTGTCCAAAGTGCGATCGCAACTATTTCCCAGATAACGCGATCGCCTGTCAATCAGTGGTTTTCGTTAGCAGTACTATTAGGTTTAGTCTTCTTAGTGACTGTAGTACGCGCACCACTACAAGTTTGGTTAAGCTGGTGGTTTCATTGGGATATTGCCTTGCGTACCCGTCGCGATCATGCCCAAAAAACACTAGAAAAAATCCTCACACTACCACTAGAGTTTTATGATGAAAATAATCCTGGAAGAATTGCAGGACGAGTAGCAAGAGGACTCGAAAATCACACTTGGACTTATCCTGAAATTGCCGGACAATTGATTCCTAAGTTATTGAGAGTCTTAGGCATTTTCCTGATTATTTGGTTTATTGAGTGGCGGATTGCGTTGTTGTTTCTCGTATCCTTCATCTTCATTCTCAGTTTTAGTCTGAAAGACTTAAAGCAGTTGATGGATCAAGAACGACGGCTAGATCGGTATATGGAAAATACCCAAAGTCGTACCTCGGAGATTGTTACCAATATCAAAACTGTCAAAGCTTTTGCCACCGAAGCCGCAGAGTTAAAACGCCAACGACAACGCTTAGATCGCGAACTGCAAGTCGTTATTTATCGCATTCACTTGGGTTACATCAAGTTATCAACTTGGCAAAGAACTATCGTTCAGTTTTGTGTTTTTGCCGTGTTAGGTTTAGCACTTGCAGCTACTTTAGGAGGACAAATTTCTATTGGACATTTTGTTACGACCTTAACGATTTCTAGCATGGCATATGCCGAACTCGAACCAATCAGTAACTTAGCAGAGATTTTTGCACGCCGTTATGCTTCCATGCTGCGTTTTCATGAGTTTATGCAGCAACCAACAGGAAAAGATGCAGCAAGTTTAGTTACATCTTCAAAGATAGGGACGTATGACTTTACAGGTAAAATCGAGTTTTCTCACCTGACTTTTGGTTATGACCCCGATCGCCCAGTTCTCAAAGATATTAACTTGTTAATTGAACCTTATCAAACTGTGGCACTTGTTGGACGTTCAGGTTCGGGTAAATCGACTTTAGTGAAACTACTGTTTCGTTATTTTGAACCGAATCAAGGTCAAATTCTAATTGATGGTCAAGATATTCACGATCTAGATGTTGCTGGATATCGCCGCCGCTTGGCAATTGTGCATCAAGAAGTTGATGTTTTTAATGGAACTTTGTTCGATAACTTAACTTATGGTAATCCTCACGTCAGTTTCGCACAGGTTGAAGAAGCTTGTCGGATTGCGAGATTAGATGAAGTCATTCAACAAATGCCACAAGGATACAACACAGTAGTTGGTGAAAGGGGTTTGCGGTTATCAGGTGGACAAAGACAAAGACTCGGAATTGCGCGATCGCTATTAGTCGATCCTGATGTTTTGATATTTGATGAAGCCACCTCAAGTCTGGATTACGAATCGGAACGTTCGATTCAACTTGCCATGCGCTCAATTTTGGGTACGCGGACTACAATCATTATTGCTCACCGTCTCAGTACTGTACGCGAAGCGGATAAAATCGTTGTTCTCGACCAAGGTAAGATTGTTGAAGTCGGCAGTCACGATGAATTACTGCATCAAAAAGGTCTTTACCGTCGTCTGCACTCACTGCAAGAAACTGGTGAACTTTTGAGCTAAGTAGACGAGTATAAGTCAGGTAAACGGTAATGGGTAATGGGTAATGGGGACTCTTTTCAATTACCAATCACCAATTACCAATTACCAGTTACCAATTACCAAGCTTTAAAGGCAAATAATTGTAAAAACGCTTTCTTTTTTCAAAAAGTTACGCTATCATAATAAATCGTGGGTTAAAAGGGTCGATGCCCGAGTGGTTAATGGGGGCGGACTGTAAATCCGCTGGTTTACACCTACGCTGGTTCAAATCCAGCTCGGCCCACCTCAAATTTTGCCCATGTAGCTCAGTGGTAGAGCACTTCATTGGTAATGAAGAGGTCACGAGTTCAATCCTCGTCATGGGCTTTTAGGTTTTCTAAAAGCTCTCATAAGTTTAACTCGTCAAGTGTCCTCTTGGTGGTTGTTCAATAATGATGCTTTCGACTGAAGTCGGGGCTACTTAAGCAAAGTGTACCTTCGTACACTAAAGTAAGGTTTAAAGGTAAGTCCGCCTCCGTGGGCTTTGTTTAGTGCATTTTTTTCGAAGAAAGGTGCCGGAGGTATTAGAATTTTCTTAACTTTCTTAAACTCAATACTCAAAACTCTCCTCACCAAGGTAGACGACTGCCATCCCAAGAGAAAAACTGCCCGCTATCATTTGGTTGCAATCCCTCAATGACTTTCAAGAGTTGGGTTACACTCCGTTCGACAGAAAATAACTTGTCTGGGCTGACACTGCGCTGGAAGGGCTGAGACAAACGTGTATCGGTTGTGCCAGGATGAAGTACAACAACAAGAGTACGAGGGCTTTTGCGACTGTATTCGATTGCTGTGGTGCGTACGAACATATTCAAGGCTGCTTTTGAGGCGCGGTAGCCATACCAGCCCCCCAAGTGATTATCTCCGATGCTACCAACCTTAGCAGAAATACAAGCAAACACACTGCGATCGCCGTGCTTGAGTAATGGTAGTACGTGTTTAGCAAGCAGCACCGCGCCGATACTATTAACTTGAAAATAGCGTAGCAAATGTTCAGCACGAATTTGCTGTAAACTTTTTTCTGGTTGAATGCTGCCTTCATGGAGAAAACCGACGCAGTAGAGTACAAGATGTAGTTTGTTAACTTGATGCTTGATTTGAGCTATACCTTGGGTAATTTGCAATTCATCGGTGATGTCCATTGAGATTAAACTGAGGCGTTGCGGATGTTGTTCTTGGAGTGTCGTTAATTCTGCACTCGCTAAATTACGATAGGTAGCATAAACTCGTCCTACGCGATCGCCTTGCAATAGATTTTGCACAAATCCTAGTCCAATTCCTCGATTTGCACCAACAACCAGCACGTTAACTGATTCGCTTTCAAACACAGACATTCTTCAATTTATTCTCCACTGCTTTCTGATCGTACACAGAGCACTGAAGTTTAATTCTGTAACGTTCTACTTAATACAGAAACGTGAAGAGTGCGATCGCCAATAATATAAATCTCATAGTATTCAGCTATATGACTCCTGACAACCTGCTTGCTGCACAATCGCTTTAATTGAGGTAACGTGAAAATACCCTTTGAAAGCTGCCAATTTTGCACTGCATACTTCATAAGCGTTGAAAGAATATGAGCCTTGCGATCGCTGGTTATACACCGCTAGACATTATTTGCCAAAGTACAAACACGATTACCTATCGCGCTTATCGAGAGTTAGACCAAACCTCAGTTATTATTAAAACACTTAAAGCTGAGCAGCCATCCATTGCAGAACTGACTTACTTAAAACACGAGTACAAAATTCTCCAAGAATTGAACATAAACGGACTGCTTAAACCACTGTCTTTGGAAAACTATCAAAATGGTTTAGCTTTAATCTGTGCAGATTTTGCTGGGGAATCTTTAGAGAAATTAATTACCCAACATTTTGAGTTAAAAGAATTTTTAGCGATCGCTATCCAAATAGTCACAACTGTTGCTGAATTGCACCAAAACAGCATCGTCCATAAAAATCTTCAGCCTTGCAATATCTTGGTTAACCACGACCAAATTCTCATTATCGATCTTAGTCTTGCTTCACGCTTATCAAGAGAAAATCAAAGTATTCGTCACCCTCATTTACTTGAAGGTAATCTTGCGTATATATCACCTGAACAAACGGGAAGGATGAATCGCTCAATCGATTACCGAACCGACTTTTATTCTTTGGGTGTCATCTTTTATGAAATGCTGACAGGACAGCGACCTTTTCAAACAAATAATTCCTTAGAACTCGTTCACTGCCATATTGCAAAAATAGCACTATCACCTAAAGAAATCAATCCTGAAATTCCTCAAGTTATTTCAGAGATAGTCATGAAGTTGTTAGCAAAAACCGCAGAAGAGCGCTACCAAAGTGCCTTAGGTTTAAAGGCTGACCTAGAAAATTGCCAAAGAATGCTACAGACACACAAAGAAATTTCTGACTTTGCTGCTGGAAAACTAGATTCATACAGTCAATTTCTGATTCCCCAAAAACTTTATGGTCGCGAACAAGAAGTTGATCTCTTAATTAACGCTTTTAAACGAGTCAGCCAGGGAGCAACTGAAATAATGTTAGTCAGTGGTTACTCTGGAATTGGTAAATCTTCTTTAGTTAATGAAGTTCATAAACCAATTGTTGCAGCACAGGGTTATTTTATTGCGGGAAAATTCGATCAGTTTAAGCGTAATATTCCTTATGCTTCTCTCATTCAAGCATTTCAAGAATTAATTCGACAGTTGCTTACAGAAAGTAGCCATGCAATTACCATATGGCAAACTAAACTTTTAACAGCGCTAGGTTCTAATGGTCAGATTATTATTGATGTCATTCCTGAAGTTGAACGCATTATTGGTACGCAACCAGCAGTTCCTATTTTAGGCTTAACTGAATCTCAAAACCGATTTAATCGAGTCTTTCAACAATTTATTTGCGTATTTACTCAGCCAGAACATCCACTAGTCATCTTTCTCGATGATTTGCAGTGGGCAGATTTAGCTTCTTTAAAACTAATTCAATTAATTGCTAGTAACCCAGATAGTCAATATCTGTTGCTGATTGGTGCTTATCGCGATAACGAAGTTAGTGCAACACATCCATTAATGTCAACTTTGGAAGACATGCAACAAAGCGTGACAGTAAATAATATTGTTCTCCAACCTTTGCAAATCAAGCATGTTAACCAATTAGTGAGCGACACTCTCCGTAGTCATACAAGACAAGTAGCATCATTGGCTGAGTTAGTATTTCACAAAACCCAGGGAAATCCCTTTTTCTTAACTCAGCTACTCAAATCGCTTTATCAAGACAATCTCTTACGTTTTGATTTCAGTGAAGGTTGCTGGCAATGGAACATTGATCAACTGCAAGGTATTGCGATCGCCGACAATGTTGTCGAATTAATGGTTAGTCAAATTCAAAAATTATCGCCAAAGACGCAAAACGTTCTGAAGTTTGCTGCTTGTGTAGGAGATAAGTTTACTTTAGATGTTTTAGCTATTGTTAATGAACAATCTCCATCCAAAACAGCTATCGATTTGTGGGAAGCACTACAAGCTGGTTTCATTCTGCCACTTTCCGAAACTTACAAAATTCCCTTGGCACTCGATCTCAACTCAGTAGCACAATTTGAATCATTAAAAATTAGCTATAAATTCTTACATGACCGCGTACAACAAGCAGCTTACTTGCTTATTCCAGAGTCACAAAAAAAACTAACTCACTTAAAAATTGGTCAATTATTATTACAGAATACCAAAGTTGAAGAACGTGAAGACAATATTTTTTCTTTAGTGAATCAACTCAATTATGGTGCTGACTTACTTACCACTGAATCAGAAAAATATGAGCTAGCCCAACTGAATCTTATTGCAGGTCGCAAAGCAAAAATAGCAACGGCATATGACTCAGCAACACAATATCTCAATGTAGGATTAGGGTTATTAATAGTTAATAGCTGGCTTCATCATTACGAAATCACACTAGCACTTCATGAATTAGCAGCAGAAACAGCTTATCTTAACGGCAATTTTGAGCAAATGGAGAAATGGGCAACAGATGTTCTTCAACATGCAAATACTGATATTGACAAGATGAAAGTCTATGAAGTTAAAATTCAAGCTTGCATGGCGCAAGTTAAACAACTCGAAGCTGTCAAAATTGGATTACAAGCACTGGAGCTACTAGGGATAAAGTTGATAGAGGAGCCTAGCCTTTCAGATATTCAGCAAACATTAAATCAAACAGCCAGCAACCTAACTGGAAAGAATATCGAAGATTTGATCGATCTACCTGTGATGACAGAGGTAGACAAGCTAGTAGCCATACGTATGCTCACAAGTGTAGGTTCTCCTACCTATCAAGCTGCACCTGCACTGTTTCCGCTAATTGTGTGCGAACAAGTGAATTTATCACTTAAATATGGCAATGCACCTTTTTCTGCTTATGGATATGCCTGTTATGGTGTCATTTTAAACGGAGTTGTTCAAGATATTGAGTCAGCTTACAAGTTTGGCAAGTTAGCTTTCAGTTTAGTTGAAAAGTTTAATGCTATAGAACTCAAGGCAAGTGTATTCTTTGTTGCTGGAGCGTGTACAATTCATGGAAAAGTTCATGCTAGGGAAACTTTACCGCTTTTACTTGATGGATATCAAAGCGGGCTAGAAAATGGTCATTTTGAATATGGTGGCTATGCTGGAATGCAAAAAAGTCAATATTCTTACCTGATTGGTCAAGAATTGACAAGACTTGAACAAGAAATGGCAACTACTAGTAGTACTTTGGCTCAACTTAAACAAGAAAATGCCTTAAGTTGGAATCAAATTTTTCAGCAAGCAATTCTTAATCTGTTAGATTCATCTGAAAACCATTGCTATCTACTTGGCAAAGCATACAACGAGCAGCAATCACTACCACTGCTCGAAAAGGCAAATGACCGAACTGGATTACATTATTTTTATTTAAATAAGCTCATTCTTTGTTATTTATTTAGAAAATACGATCGCGCATTCGTCAATGCTGTTCGCGCTGAAGAATATTTAGACGGGGTAAAAGCATTTCTTGTTGTACCAGTATTCCATTTCTACGATTCTTTAACACAATTAGCGCTATATTCATCAGCACCTCCTACACAGCAAGAACACCTTTTGCATAGAGTAGAGAACAATCAAGAAAAGATGCAAAAATGGGCAAACCACGCCCCCATGAATTTTCAACATAAATATGAGTTAGTAGAAGCAGAGAAAGCACGGGTATTAAGTCAACATTGGCAAGCGATGGAGTATTACGATCGCGCGATCGCCCAAGCCAAAGAGCAAGGTTATCTGCAAGAAGAAGCTTTAGCAAATGAATTAGCTGCAGAATTTTATTTTTCCCAAGGTAGAAACAAAGTTGCCCAAGTTTATTTAGTTGAGGCTTACTACGGCTATCTACGTTGGGGAGCAACTGCAAAAGTTAAAGATCTCGCAACTCGATATCCTCACATTCTGGCACAAACGAAGCAAGGCAACAGTGAAGAGGGATCAAGAAACCTAGATTTAGCAACAGTAATCAAAGCCTCGCAAGCGCTTTCAGGAGAAATTGTCTTAAACAACTTACTCACAAAGCTGATCCAAATTGTGCTGGAGAATGCAGGTGCTCAAAAGGGCTTTTTACTTTTAGATCAAGCAGGAGAACTTGTGATTAAAGCATCTGGAGGCGTCGTTGATGAAACAGTAAGCGACGATCGCCTACTTCCTATCTCCGTAATTAATTATGTTGCCAGAACTCAAGAAGCGATCGTTCTTAATCATGCAGCAACAGAAGAAATCTTCTCTAGCGATCTTTACATTATTGAACGCAAACCAAAATCGGTTTTATGCACGCCCATTCTCCACCAAGGTCGATTAACAGGTGTTCTTTATTTAGAGAACAATCTAACAGTAGGAGCTTTTACGCGCGATCGCCTAGAAGTTTTACAACTTTTAGCAGCGCAAGCAGCTATCTCAATTGAAAACGCTCGTCTCTACGAAGATCTGGAAAACTACAACAGAACACTAGAAGCAAAAGTAACAGAACGAACCCTAGAGTTACAAGATAAGAATTCACAACTGCAACAAGAAATTCGCGAACGCCAACGAGCCGAGGAAGTTGCTGAATCAGCGAATCGTGCCAAAAGTCAATTTCTCGCCAATATGAGCCACGAATTGCGCACGCCGCTCAATGGTATTTTGGGTTATGCTCAAATTCTCAAAAAAGAGAAAACCTTAACTGAGCAGCAAAAGAATGGTTTAGACATCATTCATCGCTGCGGCGAGCATCTCCTAATTCTGATCAACGATATTTTAGATTTGTCCAAAATTGAAGCTCAGAAAATGGAACTCGATCCCCATGATTTCCATTTTCCTTCGTTTTTAGAGGACATTGTAGCAATCTGCCAAATTCGTGCAGCACAAAAACAAATTTCTTTAACAGCCGAATTACCATCAACACTTCCTCAATTTGTGCGAGCTGATGAAAAGCGACTGCGCCAAATATTGCTCAACTTATTAGGTAATGCGATTAAGTTTACCGAGAAGGGTAGCGTGAATTTTCGAGTATGCGATCGCGATCGCATACTGTTATTTCAAGTCGCAGATTCAGGCGTTGGCATAGCAACAGAGCAATTGTCAGAAATCTTTTTGCCATTTCAGCAGGTAGGCGAACATCGCCGTCATACTGAAGGAACAGGCTTAGGTTTAGCCATCAGTCGGCAGTTAGTTCAAATGATGGGTAGTGACATAACAGTGCAGAGTACTTTAGGTCAAGGAAGTGTCTTTTCATTTGCATTAGATCTACCCAGGTGCCAATCGACTCAAGTTATTAGCCCAGATGTTCGCCGAATTATTGGTTTTGAAAGCAACAAACGAAAAATTTTAGTCGTAGACGACAAGTCATCAAATCGTTCTGTGTTAGTCAATATGCTAGAGCCACTAGGGTTTGAAGTTGTAGAAGCTACAGACGGTTTAGATTGTCTTACCAAAGTTCAAAGTTTCAAACCTGATTGTATCTTTATAGACTTAGTGATGCCTGCAATGGATGGTTTTGAAACGACTCGTCAGTTAAGGACATTACCCGATCTCGCAGATGTTGTTGTCATTGCTATTTCAGCAAGTGTCTTTGAATTTGATCAACAGCAAAGCCAATCAGTAGGTTGTGACGATTTTCTCTCTAAGCCAATTCGAGAGGCAGAGTTGTTAGAAAAATTAAAAATTTATTTGGGTTTAAATTGGGTGTATGAAGAAGAAACCACAGCGCAAGATATAGATAATTCACAACAGCGAGCGCAAGCAGACATTATTCCTCCTCCAGCAGAGGAAATAGCAGCCTTACTTGATTTGGCAATGATGGGCGATCTTAAAAGTATTCTTGAACAAACCGCTAAAATCGAAGCATTGGATCGGCGATATCTAGCATTTGCCCTCCATCTCCGTCAACTTGCCAAGAGTTACAAAGAAAGACAAATTTTGGAGTTTGTCAAAAAATATGCAGGGGTTTAAATAAGGATGGCGACAACAGAACATGTCATCTTAATTGTTGATGACACGCCTGCTAATTTAGAGGTGTTGTTTAGTTTTTTAACTGATTGTGGTTTCAAAATATTAATTGCAGAAGATGGTGAAAGTGCCCTTCAGAAGGCAGAATATGCTTTACCCGAACTGATCCTGCTTGATATTGTGATGCCAGGTATAGATGGGTTTGAAACGTGTCGCCGTCTCAAAGCGCAAGCAGCTACGCGCGACATTCCAGTCATTTTTATGACTGCTTTATCTGAAACAGTAGACAAAGTGAGAGGTTTACAGGTAGGAGCAGTTGATTATATTACCAAGCCGCTGCAGCATGAAGAAGTTTTAGCTAGGGTACAAACACATCTGCGTCTGCGCAATCTCAATAAGCAACTACAAGCACAAAATCTACAGCTAGAGCAGGAAATTAAGCAACGCCAGCAACAAGAGGAAGCACTGCGCCAAAGCGAGGAACGATTTCGCTTGGCAATTGAAGGTGTTAAAGACTACGCAATTTTTATGCTTGATGCTGAAGGTTGCATTGTCAGTTGGAACACAGGTGCAGAACGCATTAAAGGTTATCAAGCAGCAGAAATTATTGGACGACATTTTTCCTGCTTTTATCCTGAAGCAGATTGGCAGAGTGGTAAACCTCAGCAATTACTCCAGATAGCCGCACAGGAAGGTCAAGTCAAAGATGAAGGATGGCGAGTTCGTAAAGATGGTTCGCGATTTTGGGCTGATGTTGCGATCGCCGCATTACGAGATGAAAAAGGACTGCGTGGCTTCTCAAAAGTGACACGCGACATTACCGAACGCAAGCGAGCCGAAGAAGAACTTCAACGCCAATATCAGCGATCGCAGTTGTTTGCTGAAGTCACACTCAAAATTCGTCAATCTCTCCAAATCGGAGAAGTTCTACAAACTGCTGTGACTGAAGTTCAGAAAATTCTCCACGCTGATCGAGTTTTAATTTATCGCTTTTGGTCGGATGGTACTGGTAGCTCAGTTGCAGAAGCCGTTCTTCCTGGTTGGGTTGCAATTTTAGGACAAAAATTTCCAGAGGAAGTTTTTCCGGAAGATTACCGCCAGTTATACTTGCAGGGACGTATTTGCCGAATTCCTGATATCGAAAAAGAAGAAAACATCTCTCCTTGTTTAGTCGAGTTTGTTCGGCAGTTTAGTGTTAAGGCAAAACTCGTTGTTCCAATTATTATCAAGCAAGAACTTTGGGGTTTATTAATTGCTCATCAATGTGCTAACTCCCGCTACTGGACTAACTTTGAAACAGAACTGCTGCGCCAGCTAGCAGATCAAATTGGGATTGCTTTAACTCAAGCTCAACTTTTAGAACAAGAAACCCGATTCTCGCAGCAGCTAGCCCGCTCTAATGCTGAACTGCAACAGTTTGCCTCGATTGCGTCTCACGATCTGCAAGAACCACTACGAAAAATTCAGGCATTTGGCAACCGACTCCAAGACAAATATCGCGATGTACTCAATGAACAAGGACGTGACTATATCCAGCGGATGCAGAACGCAGCTCACCGAATGCAAACTTTGATTGACGATTTATTAATATTTTCTCGTCTGACTACTAGAGCGCAACCCCTCGTTTCGGTTGTTCTTGCTGAGGTGATCACAGAAGTATTGTCTGATTTGGAAGTGCTAATTCAGCAAACTGGGGGGCGTGTGGATGTAAGCGAGTTACCTACTATCAGTGCCGATCCTTTACAAATGCGTCAGTTATTCCAGAATCTAATTGGTAACGCCCTCAAATTTCGTCGAGCAAATGAACCTCCTTGCGTGAAGATCTCTAGTCAGATCATTGAACAACCACAATTAATTGCAGATTCAGGCGGTGCTGAGCTTTGTCAAATTGCAGTAGAAGATAACGGTATTGGCTTTGACGCGAAATATCTCGACCGCATTTTTCAAGTTTTTCAACGGTTGCACAATCGCAGTGAATACGAAGGCACCGGCATGGGATTAGCAATCTGCCGTAAAATTGTGGAGCGACACCGAGGCACTCTGACAGCAGAAAGTCAGCCAGGGCAAGGAGCGAGATTTATTATTACGTTGCCTGTCAACCAGTTGTCGCTAGACAAATAGTAAGCCCCCTTTGCGGGGGCTGGTTAACATATTGCTTTCCTTATATGCCCTTATTTTGCCTGGTAACTGTGGTGTATAGCTTGAGTGCGATCGCTGAACCAAACATGTTCAGTTTTTTGTGCCTAGTTCCGTAACTTTACTTGCGATCTCAAAATGGTACTTTTATACTGTTGGCTACACTAAAAGCCCTGCCGGAGGGATTCGAACCCCCGTGATACAACTTAGAAGGTTGTTGCCTCATCCACTCGGCCACGGCAGGATAAAAAACTACTTTGCTATGATAGCAACTAGAACTCGTTCTTTAGCATTTTTTTGATTTTTATCAAGCTTAGCCTATAGTATCAAAATTCCATGTAGATCTTTTGACCACCAAGGAAAACTACGGCATCACTCAATACACGATGAAAATTGTCGCTACAATAGGGACAAGTGGCGTTTAAGGCGGAGGTTGTACCAAGCCTTGACAAAGAATTTTGACAAACAGTGTTTTAGTTACTAATTGGCCAATAGGCAATTAACTTGACTACACCAACAAAATTAAAAGCTTTTACAGGTAGACTTCAACGAAGTTGTTTCTATTTCTGATACAGTATTGTCTGTTAATAAGCGCTGCTATATAACATAAAGTACTAATCCGATTTTGCTGCGAGCTGTAAGCAGAAGCGGGCTGTGGAATAACTGTGGTATGACCGTGAAAAAACTATTGGATGCTGACAAAAGTGAAATTCTTAAACTGTATCGGGAAACCGGAGAAACAACCTCGACGTTGGCAGAACGATATGGTGTCAGTAATTCGACAATTAGCCGTCTACTAAAAGTTACCTTACCAGAAGCTGAGTATGAATCTTTAATCGCTTCAAAACGGGCTGCACGCACTCCTCACTCAGAAAGTACGCGAGATGAGGCTCATGCGCCGGAATCAGTTGATAGTAAAATCCAAATAGAAGAAGCACCACAGTCTGAACAAGTCGAACCAGTCCGTACTTCTAGTCGCAGAGGCAGACGCGCCACACCAAAGCCACAGCCAAAATTAGTTAAAAAACCAGCAGCGCAACAACTGCAACTACTCGATACATTGAGTGCAAATGTTGATAGCAACTCAACACCAAACCAAGAAGAGAGTCCTCAGCTTGCGATTGACAACAATCCTGCTGCGATCGCAGCAGATGTCGAAGAGGACACTGACACAATTACAGAAATTCTTGGGGAAGATTTAATTGACGAAGATGAAGATGACGTCGATGACTTGGAAGATGATTTAGACGATGACGATCTTGACGATCTCGACTTGGATGACGATTTTGATGAAGAACCTTTCACAGTTTCTAGACCAATAAAAAATAGTAGAGTTTCACTACAAGTTCTACCGCTATCAGAAGCGTCTTTACCGAAAACTTGCTATTTGGTCATTGATCGAGCATCTGAGTTAATTACACGTCCCCTAAGAGAGTTTGGGGACTTGGGACAAATTCCTACTGGTGAAACACAGGAAAGAACTTTACCTGTGTTTGATAACCATCGAGTCGCACGTCGTTTTTCAACGAAACGAGACAAAGTCATCAAAATTCCAGATAGCAGATTGCTGCAAAAAACGCGATCGCATCTCCAAGCTAAAGGAATTACAAGACTACTTGTTGATGGTCAAGTTTATTCCCTATCTATAACTTAAGCTATTTTAGAACTGCAATCGTACCAATATTATGTCAGTGTTGACTATTGTCTGAGAATCACTCTCAGTAGATTTTCGCATAGACAGACAAATAGAGGTAGCGCTACTTTTATTTTGTATCGAGTCTAGAGCTACCTGACAAACTTGGCTTTTCAGCGGATTTAATAATTGAGTACAGCGCCAGGCAGACAAGTTCTGACTCAAGGTAGTGCTGACAGCTGGCTGTATGACAGTAAACAAATGGCTAAATTCGCCTTAATTAAGACATTACGTCGTGCTTACAATATTGCTCGGTTATCATGCAAAAGTAAAATTCCGACAGATGAATTAATTGAAATATTGCATCAGCAAACTTCACGACGACGATTACTCCAGGGAGGACTCTTTGCCACAGGCGCGATCGCTGGAGTCACTTTAAGTTATCAAAGGCATAGTATTGCTAGTGGTACAAGTTCTAAAGTACTTATTGTTGGTGCAGGAATTGCGGGATTAACAGCTGCCTATCGACTACATCAAGCTGGAGTGGGTGTTGAGATTGTTGAAGCAAGAAATGAGATTGGTGGAAGAATCCACAGTCTCGCCAATGCTGCTGGAACTTCCACAACAGTTGAATTAGGAGGAGAATTTATTGATTCAGAGCATCGGAATATTCAAGAACTTGCTGCTGAACTAGGCTTGCAGCTTAGCGATTTGTCAGCTGTAGATCGAGGACTAATAGAGGATACTTGGTACTTTGAGGGCAAAAAAATTCCCTTAGAACAGATTGTTCAAGATTTTATCCCCTTAACGCCAATTCTGGAGAAAGATGCAGCGATCGCAGAAAATCTCACATCTCCAGAAGCAATTAAACTAGATCGAACTTCAATTACACAGTATTTAGCACAACAGCCAATTAGCCCAACTTTACGCAAACTGATCGCAACTGCTTACACAGTAGAATATGGTCGTGAAGCCGCAGAACAGTCAAGTCTCAACCTCATCTACTTAATTGGCACAAGTACCGAGGACTTTAGCATTTATGGTAATAGTGATGAGCGCTATCACATTATCGGAGGGAATCAGCAACTGCTCCAACGACTGGCACAGCCACTGACAAGTTTTATTGAACCAGAAACTGAATTAGAAGCAATCCGCAGTTTATCAGATGGTCGTTATCGCGCTAGTTTTCGGGCGGGGACTAGAGTATTTGAACGTAACTACGAACGAGTTTTACTCGCTATACCTTTTAGTGTTTTACGTACAGTACGCCTTAGTGTCGATCTACCACCTGCAAAACGTCAGGTAATTAATAGTTTATGTTACGGTACAAACTCTAAGTTGATTACTGCATATAAAGAGAGAGTTTGGCGCGATCGCTATCAATCCACTGCTTCTCTATTTACTGATTTAGATTTTCAAAATACTTGGGAACCAACGCGCTATTCTTCAGGAAAAAGTGGGTTGATCACTAATTTTTGTGGCGGGCGTTATGGATTTGAACTAGGAAAAGGAACCACGCAAGCGCAGGCGCAAAAATTTTATGGGCAAATTGAAAAAGTTTTTCCTGGACTTCGCAGCCAACGTACAGGTGAAGTCATTCGCGCTTACTGGACAGGAGAACCCTACAGTGCAGGTTCTTATGCTTGCTATTTAGTTGGACAGTGGTCTCAGTTTTATGGTAGAGAAAGAGAACGTGTAGGAAACCTTTTGTTTGCTGGCGAACACTGCTCCCAAGACTATCAAGGTTATATGGAAGGAGGCTGTGAAACAGGTGAAATTGCCGCACAAGAAATCTTGAAAGACTTAAACATCAAAAAAGCAACAGCTTTAAAACATCGCTAGACGACCCAGTAGTATTGATCTGCGTAAAAAGGTTCAAGGACAATTAATATAAAGTTCTAATAATTGGAATAAACTCAATTATGAGCAGTACTTTTGATGTAACTCAATACAGTGTGGTATTGGTCAGTACTGGTTCGCAGCAAGAGGCAGAAGCGATCGCCACTTCTTTAGTTAAATCTCAGTTGGCTGCTTGTGTCAGTATCGTCCCAGTTTCGTCAATTTACACTTGGCAAGGAGAACTTTGTCAAGAACCAGAGTGGCAGTTAATTATTAAAACAGATTTAAGTCAATTTCCGGCTTTAGAAGCAAAGATTCAGGAGCTGCATTCTTACGAAGTTCCAGAAGTGATTGTACTTCCTATTATTGCTGGTTCTAGCACTTACCTCAATTGGCTCTCTGGACAATTAAAGAGGAGCGAGGAGTGAGGGATATTTTACTGTTCCCCCTTACTCCTAAATCCTCGCTCCTCACCCCTTCTTGATAAAATGCGGATGGCGAGACTCGAACTCGCAAGGCGTAAGCCACACGCCCCTCAAACGTGCGTGTCTACCAGTTCCACCACATCCGCTTGTGACTAATTATAGATAGTAGCAGATTCAGCGCAATTTCGTCCTATATTTACTGTATGCTGAAGCTACGCGATCGCGTAGCGCTGTAGAAATGTTCTAGGAGTTAGCGAAAGCATTTACTCTAGCTGTTGGTATATTTGCTGGCAAATGCATTTTTCTAAAATACTAATCGCCAATCGGGGAGAAATTGCCCTCAGGATTATCCGTGCTTGTGAGGAGATGGGAATTGCTACTGTTGCAGTTCATTCAACGGTTGACCGTGATTCTCTTCATGTCCAACTTGCGGATGAAGCAGTGTGTATTGGTGAAGCTCCAGGGAGCAAAAGTTATCTTAATATTCCCCGTATTATTGCTGCAGCTTTAACACGTAATGCTACCGCAATACATCCTGGTTATGGCTTCTTAGCTGAGAATGCCCGATTTGCAGAAATTTGTGCCGATCATCAAATTACTTTTATTGGTCCATCACCCGAAGCAATTCGCGCTATGGGTGATAAATCAACCGCCAAAGAAACGATGATTCGAGCCGGTGTACCAACTGTTCCTGGTAGCGATGGGTTGCTCAAAGATGAACTTGAAGCACAAGCGATCGCTCGTAAAATTGGTTATCCTGTCATCGTCAAAGCTACAGCAGGTGGTGGCGGACGTGGAATGCGCCTTGTCCGCGACGACAACGAAATCACTAAATTCTTTTTAGCGGCTCAAGGCGAAGCGGAAGCTGCCTTTGGTAATCCTGGACTGTATCTTGAAAAATTTATTGAACGCCCTCGTCATATTGAATTTCAAATTTTTGCAGATAGCTACGGTAATGTGATTCACCTCGGCGAACGTGATTGTTCCATTCAACGTCGTCATCAAAAATTGTTGGAAGAAGCACCAAGCCCAGCACTGAACCCAGCACTCCGCGAAAAAATGGGAGAAGCCGCTGTTAAGGCAGCCAAATCAATTGATTATGTCGGTGCGGGTACTGTTGAGTTTTTACTTGCCCCTAACGGCGAGTTCTACTTTATGGAAATGAACACGCGGATTCAAGTTGAGCATCCAGTCACAGAAATGATTACTGGACTTGACTTAGTTGCTGAGCAAATTCGCATTGCTCAAGGCGAAAAACTTCAGCTGACTCAGGATCAAGTAGTACTACGCGGTCATGCGATCGAATGTCGGATTAACGCTGAAGATCCAGATCACGATTTTCGTCCTTCTCCTGGTCGCATTAGCGGCTATTTACCACCAGGTGGACCAGGCGTACGTATGGATTCCCACGTTTACACAGATTATCAGATTCCTCCCTACTACGACTCGTTAATTGCCAAATTAATCGTTTGGGGTCCCGATCGCCCTAGCGCTATCAAGCGGATGAAACGCGCTCTACGCGAGTGCGCACTGACTGGCTTACCAACAACAATTAACTTTCACCAAAGGATTCTAGAAACACCAGAATTTCTTCAAGGTGAAGTTTTTACAAACTTTGTTGAACACGTTATGTTTCCAAAGAAAAACTCTAGCAACTAACCACTCACCATTCCCTTATTGCAAGCGAGAAGCCATTGTCAGTAGCCCTTGCTGACCTAAAAGCAATTCTCTCAACAAGCTGAAAACACCCAGCCAAATAACAGGAGTAATATCGACTCCACCAATAGGTGGTATTAGCTTGCGCAAAGGAGCTAAAAATGGTTCGGTCGTTATAGTAATTACATTAAACGGACGTTTAAGTTCAATTTGGGGATACCAGGTCAAAACGATGCGAAAGAGAAACAACAAGATCATTAATCCAAAGATCAGACCCAGAGTCCAGCTAGTAAGAGTAACAGCGCTCATATCAGGTTAACGGTGAAACAACTAGAAAAGTGACCAAGAATTTGGAAAACAGAAATAGGAGTGAAGGAGTTTAAGTGCTCCTAACTTCTAAACTATAGATTCTTCACATACAGCAATTGATATTTTAATTTTTGTAAACTTTTCATGACTTTATTCTATTTTAACTGTAGAGAGGCTTATGAATAGTGCGGATAAAAATACCTGTAGCTCATAGAAGACTTTTGGGTATCCTGGGCTATTTCTGCTTGTTATTTATCGAAGTGTAAATTCAAAACATTATTAGACAAGCTTCTCAACGGTGTAACAGAAGATTAAAATTAAGATCGAAGTGTGCAAAAAGGTTGCGAATCTATGACACCCTCTTTAATGAATTTCTTTTACAGTTTGCTTGCAGGACTGTTAATCGTTGTCGTTCCGGCAACTGTTGGGTTGATTTTTATTAGTCAAAAAGATAAGGTCGAGCGTTCATAAATCTGTGTGGGAGTCATTATGACTCCCGCTCTATGAAGGTCGGCGCTAGATTTGTGCCACAATTATACGATGTGTAAGTTAGTTGCATACAGTAATCTGTATAAACAATAGTGAACTAGTAGTATGCAACGTAATTAGAATGCCCAGAGATTCCTATGGTTATTTTAAGCTGAACTCGTTAGGATAAGACATACTTGAGAGAATAGAAATGGTTAACTTTGGACTTAACCCAGCGAGTATCCTGGGCATTTTCTTAGCTGTAGCTGGTGCAGGGTTATATTTCCTGCGTTCAGTACGTCCAGAGCTATCGCGAGATCATGACATCTTTTTTGCTGCTGTCGGGCTGCTGTGTGGCTTTATTTTGCTGTTTCAAGGCTGGCGGTTAGATCCCATTTTGCAATTCGGTCAGTTACTACTGACTGGTTCAGCAATCTTCTTTGCAGTTGAAAGTATTCGGCTACGGGGTGTTGCTACTGAGCAAGCAAAACGTAATACGCGAATTGTTGACGAAGAAAGACCAGTCAGTCCAGTTTATGAATATCAAGCAGAGTTAGACGAACTTGAACCACTTTATGAAGAGCGTCCGACTATTAATCCTAGAAGAAGAATTCAGGGAACGAAAGAAACACGTCCTGCAAGAACAACTGACTACGAAGATCAACCTCGACGTAGTATAGATGAATACGACGATGAACCTCGGCGTCGTTACTCGAATCGGGGAGGTAATTCAGAACGGTTAGCGCCAGCAGCAGATAAACCCACTAAGCGGCGTCGTCCTTCTCGCCCGACAAGTCGTCCAGTAGAAGAACGCTCAGGTGATGAATGGGGCTATTCTAAGCAATCAGATAGCTGGGAGGATGCTGGGAGTAGCAGTGCTAACAGACCGTCTCGTTCTTCAAGAAGTAGTGATTCTTCATGGGAAGATAAAGATACCTCTAATACAGTGCCTAGATCGAGAAAGCGACGTTCCTCACAAGATTCGAGAAAAAGAGGAACTGACGCCGAAGCAACACCAACAGACTATGTAGATTACAAACCCATTGATCCATCAGATAGCAACTTTGACGAACCTTAGCTCTAAAAAGTTGTAGGTCTTATGTCCCAAAAGTACTAAAATTCTGAATGTGTCAGCTTGGATAGGGGCATAAAAGCAAATCTGAGGTGAAAAAACTTTTAGCGAAATGGTGGCTCCAGCATTGGTTTCTTTGTCTAAGCTTGGGGTTGTTGGTTTTTGTGATGGCTTGCAGTCCTAGCGATCGCTTAATGAGCAGTCCTGGCAGTCTAAACAGCCGTTATACTGACGAACAACCAGCATTAAGTGGCAATGGTCGCTACGTAGCATTTATCTCTAACCGCGATAGCAGTCGTAATCTCTTCTTATATGACTTGCAAGAGCAGGTGTTTCTGCCCATACCACGCTTACAAAATCGTCCAGACGCGATCGCTCAAAGCCCTAGCATTAGCTATACAGGACGCTACATAGTCTGTATTGTCAATGATCGCGGTAAACCAGACTTAGTCCTTTATGACCGCGTTACGCAACGCCCACAGATATTAAATCAGTGGTATCAAGGATGGGTTCGTAATCCTAGTATCAGTCCTGATGGTCGTTATGTCGTATTTGAAAGTAGCCTTCACGGTCAGTGGGATATTGAAGTGCTAGACCGAGGTTCTAACATTGAGTTAGATATTCCCGATGGTGTTCCCGTTAATGAGTAAAAATCAGGGCAGAGGGTAGTAGAGTAGGCGGGTAGGCGGGTATAAGGGAACAATAGCAATTACATCACTCCCACGCTCCCACTCTCCAGTCACTAGCCACTAGCAACTAACTACTAACTTGTGAAACGCTTCATTATTTTCTTGGCAATAGTCTTAACGCTAACATCTATCTTAATAGTATTAGGTAGTTATGGAAGCTCCGCCCGTTTATTAAGCTTCCCCTCAGATTCAGGAGGAAAAAGTCTCAACAGCCCTGCTGCTGAAATGACTCCGCGTGTTTCTGGGAAATATATTGTGTTTAGTTCTGATCGCTTGGGGCGTCAAGATATCTACTTATTTGATAGGGTCAGCCGTAGCTTAGTTGACTTACCAGGACTAAATTCATTTGATGCGATCGCATCGAGTCCTGCAGTATCAGAAAATGGTCAGTATATTGTCTTTTCTAGCAATCGCCAAGGGAGATCTGGAATTTTTTTGTACGATCGAGACACAAGGCAATTACGGAACTTAACAAAGAACTTACAAGCTGAAGTTCGCAACCCTACAATTAGCGCTGATGGCAGTAGAATTGCTTTTGAATCAAGTATCAACGGACAATGGGATATTTTAGTATACGACCGCTCTGGACAACCAATTAATGTTTCGATTCCTCAGTAAGATTGGGCGAGGAAACGCTTGCCTAATTCATTTGCTCAGATTGGTAGATGGTAGTTCGCGAAATTTAACCAAGGTGATAGAACATAAATTAAAGGAAGAAATAGTATCCCAACTAATAACAGAAAGCGCACCACCTTTTCCTGAGTGCTTATTCAGTCATCAATAATTGTGTTCTGCTTTTGTTTTCGCTGGTGAGGAATTCTGACGAGCAACCATAGCATCATTCCAATTGTGAAAATGATTTTTGAGGTCAGTGGATTCTCACTCCTCACCCTTCTTTCGTTGCACTGACTCAATGAGCGATCGCACTTCTTCGGTACCTGTTGAGGGTTCAAAATGAATCGGAAATTTACCCCGAATCAGCATTCTTAAGCCCAGTGGTCCAATTCGTAGTAAACCTCTGAGATCGCGTAAGTAATCACCGACTACCTGAAAAACAAACTTTGGTTCATTAATCCAGCCACCCTGTTTTACAAGTTCAATTAATCCCTTACGATGGCGAATGGGAATACTATCTGGTACTTCCTGATCAGCCAAGATTTCTTGTTTGATTTTGCTAATTTGATCCAAGGGTGCAACATCCATCGGGCACACACTGTTGCAATACAAACAGCGCGTACAACCCCAGACACCTTGAGTTCCAATATTATAATTTTCCAAACGTGCTTCAGTTTGAGTATCGCGAGAATCTGCTACCATGCGATAAGCTTTGGCAAGAGCATGAGGACCAACAAAATCTGGATTAATTTCTCGCGCGTTACATTCTGAATAGCAAGCACCGCACATAATACAATTACCAGTTTGATCGAGACGCGATCGCTCTTGTGGTGTTTGTAAAAATTCTCGTTCTGGTATTTTTCTGGCGCTGCTACTTACATAAGGTTCTACAGCCTCTAAATGGTTCCAGAAACTACTCATATCTACTACCAGGTCTTTAATAACTGGCATATTTCCTAGAGGAGCAAGAATAATTTCTGGAACTGGAGACTCAACACCAGTATTTTGTAGTCTTTGAACTTCGGAGTCAACATTTTCCTTGCACGCCAAAGCTGAACGTCCGTTAATGCGCATCGCACAGCTACCGCAGATAGTATTGCGACAATTCTTCCGAAACGCTAAACTACCATCTTGCTCCCATTTAATTTGATTGAGACAATCCAGAATGGTCTTACTTGGTTCAACCTCTAAATGATACGTCTGAGCTTGCACTGGAGAATTTTCTTTTTGCCGAATAACTTTAAAAATAACTTGCATTCTTACAAAGCCTTACACTTTTCTATATGGATACCGATGAGTCTAATAATCTTGCTGATATTTACTCACTAAGACTATTATTTCCTCAGCTATTGCTATTGTTGTTGCACTTTTGCGTTTGGCAGGTAATTTGGGTGTTGCTTCTAGTTTAAGAAACATTGAGGAACTTTAGTTATGCTAGCCTTTCTACTACTTCAGCAGGGTTATGATTAATGATTTGTCGAAGATAAACAGCAAATGTTACAAAAAATATGTCTTAAGAATTATGTGTCCTAGCTTGACATAATATCTTAGCTAGGATTGAGTAATCGCATAAATCAATAAACTGCTACCGGTTGTTTATTAACATAGACGCTTCGCATAAAGCAAAAGAGTTAATTTAAGAGATCTTTAGGTTGATATTTTCAGAAGGACAACATATAGTTTCATCGCTGGCAGGATAAAAATATCTGGAGACGACAAATGAAATGTCCTCTTGCTTTGATACTTTATCATTTAAAAAAAATTGCAAATATAAATTAACAAGAGATAAGATGTAAATATTCCCAGATTATTTTGCTAAAAAGTAGAGATAAGAGGATATATTTTTTATAATGTCAATGTTGTAAAAGACATTGAAAGCAACTTGGAGAACGTAAGGATTTAGAAGTGCGATGACAGAAACTGCAACTGCACCGTTAACGGGAAAAGCATTACTGCAAAAGGTAAAAGAATTATCTGACTTACCACGACGAGAAAGAGCAAAGCGCTGTGGTTATTACACAGTAACTAAGAATAAACAGACTCGCGTTAATCTCACTGATTTTTATGATGCATTATTAGCAGCTAGGGGAATTCCCCTCAGTCCAGAAGGACCAAAAGATGGACGCGGTCGCGAACCAACCTATCGTGTTAGTGTTCACAAAAATGGTCAAATTGTTATAGGTGCAACCTATACCGAAGCAATGGGACTCAAACCTGGAGATGAATTTGAAATTAAATTAGGATACAAGCACATTCACTTGATTCAGCTAGATAGTGATAAAAGTGCTAACCAGGATGAAGACGCGGATGAAGATGAAGAATAATTTTTTCCAAAAAAGGATTAAGGTTGATTCCTTGATATCGGAAGTCAGCTTTTAGTCTGACCTTTTTATTATTCAATCAACAAAATCTGGCAATTTGACAGCAGTTTTGATCGGTTTTAACTATGCAGCATATAGTTTGCTAATAAATTTGGCAGCTACCCCAGTGTCATTGCTACAAGTAATAAGTTTTTTTCTTACTTGGGCTGGGTGTTGGTTGCCAATAGCAATTCTGCTGTTGATCGCCCGTGGTTGGCAAATTGGAACTTTAGAACCAGCGCAGAAACTTCCCTTATTAGGCTCTCTGTATCTACTTGCTCCTATTATTCTTTGGATAGCTAGCTTAATAACAAATAGCAGTTTCCGAGATTATGGCTTAGTTTGGAATTTTGCCATTCTTCGCTCTTTGAGTGTAGGTTTAGCGATCGCAGTGCTAAGCCTAACTATTTTATTCGCAATTCAAACAATTTTGGGTTGGGTGAAATGGCAAAAAATATCTGCCCAGCAAATCACAAGTGTCGTGCTACCTACATTAGTTTTAGCGCTATGGGTAAGTGCAACAGAAGAGTTAATTTTTCGTGGTTTTGTCTTAACCCAATTACAGCAAGATTACACACTTGCGATCGCTGCGATCATTTCTAGCGTGATTTTTGCAGTACTGCATCTTGTGTGGGAACAACGCGAAACAGTACCGCAACTTTTCGGATTATGGTTGATGGGACTTGTTCTTGTGCTAGCACGACTCGTCGATGATGGAAGTTTGGGATTAGCTTGGGGATTACACAGTGGTTGGGTTTGGGCGATCGCATCTATCGACACGGCGGGGATATTAACTTACACCGGAAATGCCCCCGAATGGGTGACAGGTAAATATGGCAAACCACTAGCTGGAATACTAGGAATTTTCCTCTTACTCGCAACTGGAGGGATGTTAGTTTTGAGTTTTGAGTTTTGAGTTTTGAGTTGAAGAAGAGTGATTAGTTTTGAGTTTTGAGTTGGTAATTAGCTTTTAACGCTGACCTCTGACCTCTACTACGGCACTCAAAACTGTCACAGGATTGAGGGGTGTAAACCGCGTTAAGTTCCCGATTGGTACAGATCGCGATAGTTGTACTTGTAACATTTGATAATGCCATTGTTGATGTTTTAGCCAATCTAAAGCAATAGTAAGATGTTCTACAGTTGCTAGAGCCAAGACAACAATAGCTTGAGGAGAAACGGGTAAAGCTTCCAAAATGGAAACTAAATTACCGCCACTACCACCAATAAACACGCGATCTGGTGTTGGAAGTTGGGATAGAACTTCTGGGGCGCTACCATGAACCGTAACAATGTTTTTGACTTGCAAGCGATCGCAGTTTTTTTGAATAAGAGTTGCACCTGCTGTTGTTTTTTCGACTGCATAGATGCGAGATGTAGGAAATAAACGGGCAATTTCAATTGCGACTGAACCTGTACCTGCACCAATATCCCACACAATTTGTCCAGGTTGTAGCGCCAATTCTCCTAAAACTAATACGCGGACTTCGCGCTTTGTCATTAATCCTGGGCGATCGCTAAAACTCAGGAAAACACGATCAGGTAAACCTAATTGTGGTAGTGTTGCTAAGTCTAAGTTATTGAGTTCACTTTGACGCAGTAAAATAACAATATTGAGAGGTGCAAACGTTTCTAACTGGACTTGTTCGAGTGACCAAGATTGAACTCGTTCTTGCTTGCTACCTAAATTTTCACACACCCACAACTGATACTCACTAGGTAAGTCTAATGATTGCAACAGACAAGCGATCGCACCAGGATGATTAATATCATCTGTTAAAATGGCGATTTTCTCAATGCCTTGCTGCAATACTGGAATTAATTCTGTTAACGAGCGTCCGTGAACGCTAATAACTTTGGCATCATGCCAAGAAACCTTAATTGCATTGAATGCTAACTGTACTGAACTTAAATGTGGGTGAAAGACAAGTTTTTCTGGCGGAAATTCAGCTAGTAGTAATCGCCCCAAACCAAAAAACAGGGGATCGCCTGTGACTAAAATAACAACATCACTAGTTACTTGCTGCCGAATGCATTCAATCGCTGAGGTGAAATCGCCAAGTACTTGTTTTTGAGCGGGATGCTGGGGAAAATAGCTTAAATGGCGATCGCTTCCAATCAACAACGTCGCCTGTGCAATAATCTGCTGTACTTTCTGACTCAGCCCTACTTTTCCATCCAAACCAATTCCGACAACATGAACCACACTCATGAATTATTCTGCTTCCTAATTCTCTAGCGCTAACATTATTAAGGCATTAAGAATTGCTGCGGCGACAGACGATCCACCTTTACGACTTTCAACGCGAATTTGCTCAACTGGTGTTTGGGCTAATGCTGCTTTCGATTCCAACACTGAAATAAAGCCTACGGGAGCACCGATAACCAACGCAGGTAAAATAGAATCAGTCGTGATGCGATTGCACAAAGCAAGTAAAGCGGTGGGAGCATTACCAATAACATAAATGGCGTCAGGGTATTTTTGCAAACATTGCAGTAACCCTGTTTCTGTACGAGTTTTTCCTGGTAACGCAATACTCGCTTGTTCAACAGCACTGATGAGTGGATTATTAAAGGTTTTTGTTACCAACCCCGCAATACCTTGTTTCACCATGCTGACATCAGTCACAATCGGAACACCACACCGCAGCGCCGTTATTCCGGCGGCAATTGCATTTGGACTAAAAGAAACAAGATGTTTAAATTCAAAGTCAGCAGTAGTGTGAATGACACGCCGGACAATCGCATATTCTGCAAAACTCAAGTTGTGTGCGCCGATTTCGCGATCAATGACTGCAAAGCTTTGCTCCATAATTGGATGGACTAATCCTATACCTTCGCTTTGTTTGCGCTGCACAAGTAATTCCTATGCCAATATACGTTTACTGGGGTGAAGATGATTTCGCGATGCAAAAAGCAATTCTTCGCCTGCGCGATCGCTTCGTTGATTCCCAATGGCTTAGTTTTAACTATACTGCACTTCCGGCTTCTCAACCAGAAGTTGTTCTCCAAGGACTAACTCAAGCTATGACGCCTCCTTTTGGTGCTGGAAGTCGTTTTGTCTGGCTTGTCGATCCCACAATATTTCAGCAGTGTTCTTCAGACTTATTAGCACAATTACAACGATCGCTACCGATTATTCCGGATCACTCAATTTTACTCTTTAGTTGCCGTAACAAACCTGATGGACGTCTCAAGTCTACTCAGTTACTCCAAAAGTTGGGTGAACTTCAAGAATTTTCTCTCATTCCACCGTGGAAAACTGAGCAACTCATCCACAGAGTACAACAAGCAGCTCAAGAACTAGACATGAAACTCACCGCACAAAGCACCCAGATGCTAGTAGAAGCTGTCGGCAACAATACACGACAAATGTATAACGAACTAGAGAAATTACGGACTTTTAAAAGTTCTGACACACAACCTATAGATGTAGTAGCTGTAGCTGCCTTAGTTAGCAATACTACTCACAACAGCTTGCACCTTGCCACCGCAATTAAAGACGGAAACTCGGATTCGGCACTGGAGTTAGTCACACAGCTAATCAACCAAAATGAACCGGCTTTACGCATTACTGCAACTTTAATAGGGCAATTTCGTACCTGGTTGTGGGTTAAGCTAATGAGTGAGGCAAAGCATGATAATGCAGCAATAGCCCAAGCTGCTGAAATTGCAAATCCCAAGCGCGTTTACTTCCTTCAACAAGAAGTAAAGAGGATTTCTGTGCAACAACTTGTTTCTACATTGCCAATATTGCTTGAACTCGAAGTCAGCCTTAAACAAGGATTTGAGGAAGTTTTGGTGCTACAAACAAAAATTATGGAACTTTGCCAAATTTTTTGCTAAAGCCAGTAAAAGGAAGTGTTATTTAATTGTCAGTAAAAAAATCGGTAGAATGGAGCATCTCAAAAGAAGGTCAGAAATGTTAGGGGTAAATACGGAGATTGAAGGAGAATAAGTTTCCTAATATCAGCATTCCTTTATAGCTATTGACTCGAGAATAATTCTATTTCTGGAACTTCTGAGTGATAAACTACTTCAAAACAATTGTTACCCTAAGTACTGTATGTTGTCTCTCGTTGTATGATATCTTATTGGTATAAAGTCTACAGCTCTAGTCGCTTAAGCCAAATGCTATCGCGATCGCTAATTATCGCCACTTTAAGTAGTGCAAGTGTGCTTTCTGGATGGGTACCTAATTTAGTGGGAGCGCGACTATTGGAATTTTCTTCTGTTGCTTATGCACAAGCTGTTAGCAACGCAGAGGTGACACAATATGCTCGTTCTGTGTTAGTTATGGAACCAGTGCGTCAAACAGCATTTAACGAGATTAAGAGAATTATTGCTTCAGACAACGTTCCGTCGATTATCTGTAACCAACCTCGAAGCTTTAGTTCTCTTCCCACGAATGCAAGGAATATTGCAGTAGACTTCTGTAAGCGTTCTAGACAAATAGTAGAAAGTAATGGATTGCCTATTGATCGCTTCAATGCAATTACTGTAAATTTGCAAAGTGATGCTAATCTAGAACGAAGAGTTAAAAATGAGCTACTTCGTCTACAAAATACTTCAGCTAATTAGTTATATCAGAAGATTAGTAGCATAACAAATTAATTTTCTACATTAATGTCATTAATATTAAGTAGTCTAGACTTTTTCTAACTAGACAACAGACGATAATTCTAGTTATTAAACAAAATTGCTGTGTTTTTAATTAGGAAAATAGCTGACGCCTGACGAGAATTAATATCTCCTATGCACCCAGAACTGCCTATCCATATCAATTGGATAAGTTAATTGTCAAGTTAGAGTGGTTAAGATTCTTGATATCTAATCCTAAATACTTATTTTGTTTAACTTGGTTTACACATTAGATCATAGAAAAGGCTAGTTAACATAGGCACTACTCTTTCGTTAATACTGAAGACCGCCAACTATTGAGTTAAGTAAGATTGTCATTTTTTGTTATTAGGGTACTGTAATTAAGTATTCAAACAACAAATAGATAGTATTAACTAAGGCATTAACTAACCTTAATCTTATATAGGTATTGTAGTTAGCTGTAACAATGTGAGTTTACAATGCCGAGCTACGGTATAAGCTTTTGTAAAAACTATTAAAAGTTTGAGCTTAGTACGCACTGTGCAAGCTTATAAGTGGCTATTTGGCTATTGTAGCTATTCTGACAAGAAGAGGAGATTCATGTCTAAGCTTACTCGCAGACAGCTACTTGTGTTCTTTGGAGCCAGTGCTGGTACTGCTGTATTAGCACCTGTCTTAGGGGAGAGATTATTAGGTAATGGGTCTACTTATGCCCAGACTACTGTACCTTTGAGCTTTACTCCTGTACGTCTGCCGCATCCTTTACCGATATATCAAAACCAAGTAAGTTATTTACCAACAGGAATTGCCAAAGGAAATATATTACAGCCAGCATCAGATGTTAAATTAACAACTTACACTGTTCTTGACGATGTTATTGTACCGCCGGAGTACGAGCGGTATGTGATTGTGCGCTGGGGCGATCGCGTTTTCCCTAACAAAAACGATTACTTCGGCTTCAACTGCGACTATACTTCGTTTGTTCCTATCAAGGGCAACCTCAACGATGGCTATCTTTGGGTCAACCATGAATACGTTGGCTACCCAATGAGTGCTTTTGCACCAGGTACACCAGAAGATGTCACCGATACATCACAGTTTCCTGAGGCTTTTCCTGCTGTCGTTGGATTCAAAGCTTCGGAGAAAAACCGCGCACTTTTAGGCGAATTCCTCTACAACGTCGGTGGATCTATTGTGCGGATTGCAAAAGATAACAACGGACGTTATCAGGTAGTTAGCGATCCTAACAATCGCCGCATTCATGGTCTTTCCGGCTTAGCAATCAATAGCCAACGTAGCGACCAGTACAAAAATGTCACATCTTGGGGTAACTCCAGTCACCAAAAAGGAGATAACAACTATCTAATGGGGACTGGATCTGCTGCTAAAGAGGTGTTTAATCTGAGTGCCGATGGCTTAGGTAATAAGATTATTGGAACCGCTTATAATTGTTCTGGCGGTACGACTCCTTGGAATACGATTCTGTCTGCTGAGGAGAACTTTCAAGGAAATTCAACCTTCTTTGTTAGCGTCACCGAAGCAGTAAAACCTGATGGTACCCAGCTAGAATATACCGAAGGTACTACAGGTATTGAGTTTGGCTTAGTTGGGGAAAAATATGGTTGGATGGTAGAAATCGATCCCTACAATCCTAATTTCCGTCCCCGCAAACACACTGCCCTCGGTCGCTTCCGTCATGAGAACATTGCCTTCCGCGCAGAAGTTGGTAAAAAGCTAATCGGTTACATGGGTGACGATCGCCGCGGCGGTCACACCTGGAAGTTTGTTAGCAAAGGCACAGTTGTTAATCCGGTTGACGGTAATAACCGCAAAGATAACAGTGTGTTATTTGAAGGAGGAACTTTATACGTTGCCAAATACAATCCTCCTTCTGATCCTAACAAAGCTGAGGGAACAGGTGAATGGATTCCATTAGTCTTAAATACTGCAACTAATCCAATTGCACCGTCGGTTTTAGCCTCTGTTGAATTGGCAGCTTTAGGTACAGCATCAAGAGACGGTTTAATCAAGTTACCTAGCCGGATCAGCACAGGTCAAGAAGTAGATGGTGGTGGATTTGATGTCACAATCGCTAACGAAGCTACCGCACTTCCACCTTACAAAGGCAAAAAGTTATCCGATTTCTACACTAGTCAAGGTGCAGTCCTTGTGGATGCTTTCCCTGCAGCTAACTTAGTAGGCGGAACTCCCACAGCACGCCCCGAAGACTTGGAAGTTAATCCCCGCAATCCGAGAGAAGTCTTCATTGCTTACACTGATGGTGCAGCAGGAAGTGACGGTTATCCTGATTCGCGGATTTTTGTCGTTTCTAAGTACAGTGAAGCGATAACTGCTGCGCAACCTTCGGGAGAACTCTTCAAAATTATAGAAGATAGCGCAGATAGTACTGGCACGACTTTCCGCTGGGAACGATTTGTTAAAGGTGGAGAAGCAGCGTCAGAACCTGGTGATGGCTTTGCTAACGTAGATAACTTAGCATTCGATCCCCAAGGTAATATTTGGGGCGTGACAGATATGTCCACCTCAGCACACAATGGTTTTAATGTTGGTGCTGCGGGTACGCCGTTGGATATAGAACATACGGTTGTAGGTTCGGAATCACCTAGTGTTATTGATTCCAACAAAAATGTAGAAACTTCAAACCTTATTGGTGTATTCGGTAACAATTGGTTATTCTTCATTCCTACAAGTGGTTCTGATGCTGGAGAAATCGTACCATTTGCTTATGGTCCACCGCGCTGTGAGATGACAGGGCCAACATTTGTTGGCAATGACACTTTGATTCTTGCTGTACAGCATCCTGGTGAAGATTGCCCCTTCACTCCGCAAGTTACTTTGAGCCGAGATATTGAAATGCTCAACTTAGATGGTACGCTCTTTAAGCAAAAACGTACTGTACCGCGTGGTAGCAATTGGCCTAGCAATATTGAAGGTAAACGTCAGGGTCCACCTCGTCCATCAGTCATCGGTATTCGCCGCAAGGATGGTAAGAGTACATTTATTTAAGTTGTTGTGGTAGTTTTCAACTTAGTTAAAAATGGTGGTTATTTCGTTTGAAATAGCCACTTTCTTTTATGGCATAAATGCCTGTCCCCCATAAATGTCCTGAATAATGTTTTTACTCAGCTCCTAACATCTGTAGATTGTGCAGACTGGCATATAAACCGCCTTGCTGTAGTAATTCCTCGTGAGTGCCTGATTCAACAAGTTGACCGCGTTTAAGAACAAAAATACGATTCACGTTGCGGATAGTTGACAAGCGGTGGGCAATAATAATTGCTGTGCGCTCTACGAGTAACTGATCCAAGGCATCTTGAATTAAAGCTTCGGTGCCAACATCTAAATTAGCCGTTGCCTCGTCTAATACAAGAATATGAGGATCGCGAATTGCTGCACGGGCAAAAGCGAGAAGTTGTTTTTGACCACTCGAAAGATTGGTGCCACGTTCTCTAAGTTGAGTATTGTAGCTTTGGGGTAATTGTTCAATAAATTGATCGATGTTCGTTTGCTGTGCAGCCGTGGTAATTTCTTCAAAGGAGTAGGAATCACCTAATGTGATGTTACTTTTGACATCTCCTGCGAACAAAAAGCCTTCTTGCAGAATCACTGCCATGCGACTTCTGAGTTCTGCCTGTGGTAGATCGCGAACATCAATACCATCAACTAAAATCCGCCCACGACTTGGTTCATACAAGCGGCACAATAGTCTGATAATAGAACTTTTGCCTGCACCCGTGGGACCGACTAAAGCAACTTTTTCCCCAGGATGAATGACAAAGTTTAAATCTTTGATGATGTAATCATCATCTTTGTAAGCAAACCAAACGTGTTCAAAGCGAATTTCTCCAATTGAGGGGTGAGGAGCGAGGAGTGAGGAGTGAGAGATGTTGTTTTGATTGTTGTGTTCTGGATCGCGAATTTCAATCGGCTCATCAAGAATATCACTGACACGTTCTACAGCAGTGAAGCCTGCTTGAATCGCTGTAAATTTTTCGGCAAATTGTCTTAGGGGGTCAAATAGACGTTGCGCAAAGAGAATAAATGCAGATAGCGTACCAAAAGTCAACTGTTCGCGTAGGACAAAAAAGCCACCTAACCACAGGACAGCAGCGATCGCAACTAATGCAACCCATTCTAATGTTGCAGACACGGCTGAGTCGTGAAAGATGGTTTTATCAACTTCACGCACATATTGTCTGTTGGTCGTACGAAATAGTTGCGCGTTGAATTTCTCTCGCCGAAATAACTGCACTACATTGATACCAGTAATATTCTCTTGTAATGTGGAATTTAGCACCGAAAGTTCTTCTCTAGCTTTATAGTTTGCTTTGCGGTACTGTTGCTGAAAATAAATAATTACTCCTGTCACCGGAAACAGCATTAACGTCAGCATCAAAGCAAGTTGCCACTGCAAAGTGAACATGGTAATTAAAATTACCAGCATTGAGAAAATATCGCTGATAATCCCGATCGCACCAGTGGTAAAAACATCACCTAGGGCTTCGACATCGCTTGTCAAGCGAGTAATCAGCTTACCTACAGCAGTACGGTCAAAAAACCGCACTGCAAGTGAAGTAACGTGTTCAAATAAGTCGTTGCGGATATCAGCAGTAATTTGTTGTCCAACTTTTTGAACTAAGTATCCTTGAACGCCAGTGAAGAGCAGCCGGACAATGATTGCGATTAGTAACAGAACTTCTAGTAGTACTAATCCTTCCGATAAAGGACGATTCCGCAAAAACTCATACACATTTGGTTCTTGACGAATCAGAGAAATTGCTTGTCCAATAATCAAAGGTTGCACTGCGCCAGCGATCGCTACGGGAACAAGCAGCAACATAGATATTATTAACAACCGCCCGTGACGACGTCCATAAGGAACTAACCGTAAGAATAATCGCCAGTCGTTTTCGCGGCGACGATGTGTCACTGGCTGCGAAAGTGGCGCTGAACTAGTCATGCTAAAACCTAATAAACTAATCTTTGAAGCACAAGGCACGCTTATCGAGTTTAGCGCTAGCACATGCTAAGTCACCATGCCTGAGCAGGAAACCCTACAATTACAAAAGTACTAAACACTCATCATTTTTAGTTAAGTTACTAATTGAACTTCACTCTTTTGCTACTATTTCAGTCATACTTAAATGCCAGCCTAAAATACAGGGAAAACAAGCAAATTATTTCTTTTTTGACTAAAGAGTGGGTAAGAGCTTCTAAAATCTTAATATTTCTTTCATTTAATTTTTCATACTTAGAAATAATTTTAATCTAAGCTTAACCGTATCTTTCGCTACATTTAGTCGGTGTTGAGTAAACTGCTACCGTCGATAGTTGACATAAAGAGAGCAGAACCCTTGTCTTTTTCACGCCGTCGTTTTTTAACCTTAGCAGGAACCACTACTGCTGGAACTGTTCTTGCATCTCCTTTACAGATGCTTTACGCCCGTGTTGCTAATGGTCAAACAATTCTTGCTGAAGGATATGGTTCCTTAATTTCAGACCCCAATGGTCTACTCGATCTTCCTCGTGGGTTTCAATACCGTGCCTTTTCGCGAGTTGGCGACACAATGAGTGATGGCAGACTGGTGCCGGATCGCCATGATGGTATGGCTGCCTTTCCTGGACCTAATAATACGACAATTCTCGTAAGGAATCACGAGCATAGTCCTGGTGACTCTACTGGTGTTGAAGCTCCTGATAACCTCAAATACGATCCTACGAATAAAGGAGGAACGACAACTTTAATTGTCGGAGCAAATCGCAAGTTAATTCGAGATTATGCTTCCTTAGCTGGGACATATCGCAACTGTGCGGGTGGAGTAACTCCGTGGAATTCTTGGATTAGCTGTGAAGAAAATACCTCAACTCCAGAAACAAATCGACCAGGAAATGCCAATAATGTGACGAAACGTCACGGCTATAACTTTGAGGTTCCCTCTCTCGCACAGGGAATCGTGAATCCAGAACCCTTAGTTGCTATGGGTCGCTTTAACCACGAAGCCGTTGCCATCGATCCTCGAACCGGAATTGTTTATGAAACCGAAGATAGAGGAGATGGTTTATTCTACCGTTTTATTCCTACGCAGCCTGGTAACTTGACAAATGGAGTCCTCGAAGCTCTGCGAATTCAGGGACGACCTCAAGCCATTACTAGAGTAGGATTTCCTGTCGGTCAAAAGTTTGCAGTCGATTGGGTCCGGATTGAAGACCCCGATCCTGCTGCTGATACTGTTAGAGTTGAAGGCTTTACTAAAGGGGCTGCTCAGTTCACTCGAGGGGAAGGTGCTTGGTTCGGCAACAATGAAGTGTACTTTACCTGCACTAATGGTGGTCTTGCTGGAGTTGGTCAAGTCTGGCGTTATATACCTGGTGCTACTGCTCAAGATGGAGGCACCATTGAACTGTTTGTCGAATCACCTAGTCAAGAAGTGCTAGATTTTCCTGACAACATTGTCGTTTCTCCTTTTAACGATCTGTTCCTCTGCGAAGATGGTGAAGGAGAGCAATTTGTGAGAGGGGTGACTTCTCAAGGGCAGATCTACTCTTTTGCGCGGAATGCTTTCAACACCTCCGAGTTTGCTGGAGCCTGTTTTTCACCGAATGGTCAAACAATGTTCCTTAACATTTATAGACCTGGAATTACCTTTGCCATTTGGGGTCCTTGGAATAGGCGCAAGAGTTAAAGTCTTAACTAATCTTGAGGGGATGGACAACACATCCATCCCTTTTCGCAGCAAGCCATAGAGAAAAATTAGATTATAGTCGCTAGCCAACCACCAATCCAAAGTCCGGTATAAAATCTAGTAATATTACCAAAACCTGCTTGCTGTAACAATTCGATTGTGCGTGATTCTGCAATAGGATAAACCATTGTATTAATCCTTTCCAAAATCTCATTTATTTGTTCTGAAGACATTCCCATATCTTCCCAGAAGATTTTAATAATAGCAGCCGTTTTCTCAAATTCGCCTGAACCTTTTTCGCCAAACATATCTACTAAAACAAATGCAGCTGATGATTTGAGTCGTTGGGCAATACTTTGAAGTAACGCGAGTTTGCTACCATCATCAGGCAGAAAATGCATCACTAAAATACACGTCGCGGCGTCATAAAGGGGAGTTTTGGGTAAATCGTGGGTGTAGCCTTGAAACAGCTTGACACGATTCGATAAGTCGTTTTGAGTGATTTTTTGTTGAGCGATCGCCAACATGTTATTCGATGGATCGACACCTAGCAATTGCCACTGCGAGTTACTCTTCCCAAGCTTTACCAACTCCATTCCAGTACCAGCACCGACAATCAATAAATTTGCGGTTTCAGGTAAATGCAATTTTAGAAATGACAATGCCATTGTATGCATTTCTTCGTAACCAGGAAGTGCCTTGCGCGCGCGAGCATCATATTCTGTGCTAGCCACTGGATCAGCATCAAAATCAATCGTTTGCTTTTCCATATCGATTTATGAATCAAACTTTAGACGCATGGGGGTATTCTAGCTTGATGCAAAATTTATGTATAAAGACAAGCCGTCGAACGTTATTTATTTGAAGTTAAATTGCAGCTAAAGTTGTACACCGGAGCTTTTCTATGACTTCACTCAAATTATCAGTATTTAACCGATAACTTAATGGATGAGCAATTAATCGTGCGGTGCTTTCGTAAAGTATTTCAATCTCAATTAAGCCATTCTCGCGCAAAGTCCGCCCAGTAGAAACTAAATCAACGATCGCCTCGGACATTCCTGTTATTGGTCCTAATTCTACTGAACCGTATAAAGGCACAATTTCGACAGGTAAATCAATACTATCAAAGTATTCCCGCGCACAATGCACAAATTTAGACGCAACTCGACTATTGGTTGGTAATTCTACCGCCGAACGATATGGACTCGAAGCTTTCACTGCGACTGACATCCGACAGCGACCGTATCCTAAATCGATTAGATGTGCAACTTGAGGTTTCTTTTCTCGTATTACGTCGTAACCTGCAATTCCCAACTGGGCTTGACCGTATTCTACATACACAGGAACATCATGCGTTCGTACGAGTAATGCTTGGGCTTTTCCTGTCGGATCTTGAATTTGCAGTTGGCGATTAGCAGAATCCAAAAAGGCACTAAAATCTAATCCTACAGATTGCAATAAGCTAATGCTATCTTTCAAAAGAGCGCCTTTCGGCAATGCCACAGTAAGCATAAAAATCAAAATGAGGAGTTACTAAAACTAACACAAATTCTATACCCTCACCCCTCACCCCTCACTATGCGAATTCTTTTAGTTGACGACGAAGTTGAACTTACCGATCCTTTAAGTCGCGTTCTTAGCCGCGAAGGCTATAGCGTTGACGCTGCTTATGATGGCGCAACTGGTAGTGAATTAGCGGCACAAAAAAGCTATGACCTCTTAATTTTAGACTGGATGCTGCCGTTTAGAACTGGTTTAGAAATTTGTCAGGAGGTGCGACGTAAAGGACAGACAACACCTGTACTTTTTCTCACGGCTAAAGATACTATAGACGATCGCGTTCAAGGTTTAGATGCAGGTGCAGATGATTATCTCGTTAAACCATTTGAATTACGCGAGTTACTTGCAAGAGTTCGGGCTTTGTTGCGGCGATCGGGTGCTGAAGCGACAACATCGACATCTCAGAAACTACAAGTTGCTGATTTAGAACTTGATTGTGAGAATCAGCTAGCGTATCGTCAAGAACGAATGATTGAATTATCAGAAAAAGAAAGTCAACTACTCGAATACTTTATGCGTAATACTGGGCATTTGCTAACGCATACACAAATTCAACAACATTTATGGGGTGATGGCGAACCACCGAGTAGTAATGTGTTAGCTGCTTTAATTCGTTTGTTGCGTCGTAAAGTAGAAGCCCCAGGAGAAACACCATTAATTCATACTGTTTATGGTAAGGGTTATCGTTTTGGAGATGTTGGGTAATTGGTAATTGGTAATTGGTAATAGAGAGTTATGTTTATTTTTACCCACTTACTTGTTTTGTGTTTGGATAAATTCTGTATTCTAATAGATGAAGGATATTTCCATTCATTTTTTTATGTTCGTATGCTCTACTAATTTGACCTCCTAAAGCCTCTGGAATTTTTCGACTAGCAACGTTTCTGCGATCAACAGGATAAATAAGATATTCATATTTTAAATTAGCATCAACCCAATTTTTGATGGCTGCAATCGCTTCTAGTCCGTATTTATTACCATGTGCTGCTTTTTTTAGCCAAATTCCTAATTCAGGTTGTTGCTGCTCAATATCGTGTATGCCATGCATTCCAGCACAACCTAAAAATTCTTGTGTTACCTTATTTAAGATGACAAACCTTAGATCACTGCCAGTTTTTAAGTGAGTAATTCCTTCTTCAATAAATGTCTCTGTTTCTGATATTTCTTTCGGTGATTGCGGACGCAGATATGTAGTTATTTCTTCAGTGAACTCTGAAAAAATAACTTCTTTGTATTCCATTGAGATAGGTTTTAAGAATAATCTGTTTGTCACTATCTCTAGATCAAGTAAATTCATTTCAATACTGAATCCAGTTTAATTTCCTTGAATTTTCCTTTTTTTGGGCTTTAGGAATTCTATACTCTACTACATTTAGAGTCTTGCCACTCATATTTGTTTTGTAGTATTCATCGATAATCTTTCCTCCCAATGCTTCAGCAATCTTTCTACTAGCAATATTTGCTTTGTCAACTGGATAACGTAAATATTTGTACTCTAAGTTTTTATCAGCCCAGTCTTTAATAGCTGTAACTGCCTCTAATCCATATTTATTACCGTGTGCTGTTTTTTTGAGCCAAATTCCTAATTCTGGATTTTTCCGGTTTATACAATGAAGTCCAGCACAACCTAAAAACTCTTGGGAGTCTCTTTTCAAAATAACAAGTCCCAAACCCCAACCATCTACCATTTCACCGATGGAGTCACTAATAAAAGCTTCTGTTTCTGAAATATCTTGAGGTGGACATGGATACATATAAGTAGTAATTTCTTCCGTAAATTCTGAAAAAATTACTTCTTTGTAAATCATTGATATGGATTTTAATGTCAGTCACTCTGTAAATATTTCTATTTCAAGCAAATTCATCAGCGCTCAGAAATTTATTGTAGTAGTTAATTGATTAAGTTTTGCATTTTGTTACGTAGCGATTGTGCTTCTTGATAAGCACGTCGCCTTTTTGAATTACCATCTACTTTCAGCTCAGTTTTATACACAGGTTGAATGAAGTAGCACAAGCGCGATCGCATCGCCCAAACACCCATTGAAGGAAAAAGTGCAAATAGCGCTATTAAAGGGGAAAGTGGTAAAAAAGGAAGATAAATTTTTTTAGCTAAAGTTTTAAAATTGATTGCCCAAGGATGTAGATATTCATTACCAAGACAAACGACTGGAAGGATCGGGATATTGTAGCGATCGCTCAATTGAATAAAACTTGAATCAAACGTTTCTAATTGATATCTTTTATGCCATCCTTTCATTGGACCGCGTAAGCCTTCAGGCGCGTATAATAAAACTGTTTCTTGTGCTAATGCTGCTTCAAACTCGTCGCGTTCTGCTTTGACTCCACCTAAAACTTGTGCCCATCCAGAGGGTAGCCACCACCTCATCCAAGGGTGATCGAATAATGCTACACCTGCAAGTGGTTGTACAGTCCAATCGCGTGCTTCTGATAAGAGATAACCGAGTACCAAAAAATCCCACGGAAAGCACATTCCCGCATGGTTCATTACTATAAGCAACGGTGGATCTGGTAAATTCTCTATTTGTTTTAGGTCGGCGCGAAAGTAGAATTTAACTATTGGATTGAGAATTTCATTACGAAATGCTTGCTGATATTTAGGATCGAACAATTGTTGTTGATTTCTAGGGAAACGACAACCTAGGCGTAACCAACGGATAAACAATGCCAAATAAAAGCCGCAAGGAATGAGAAACAGAATATACTCTAGCCAATTCCAGCCATCAGGATCGGCGTGATAATGTTGCCAGTGGCGATTGAATAAAATTAACCACCCTGGGGGATACCACAAACAGAACCAGTCAAACCAGTTAAAGTTATAGCAATTCATTACTCTTGCACAGAACTACATTGATCCTAAACAAGGTGCTATGGAAATTGCTAAATCACTACTCTATTTTCTGGTTGCTGGATTTATATATATTTACGAAGAAAGCGATGCTATAAGCTTTTCAACTCTTTCTTTAACTTGTTCGCGCACTTCACGAAATTTATCTACTGATTCGCCTTCAGGATCGTCGAGTTGCCAATCTTGAAAGACTTCACGCAATACCCATGCTTCGGGTAAGTTAACACCACAGCCACACAAGGAAATGACTGCATTGTAGTCTTCTGGATTGAAATCGCTTAAAGGTTTGGATGTCTGATTGCTAATATCAATACCAACTTCTGACATGACTTCTACTGTGGTGGGATCGACTGCACTCGCTTCTAAGCCAGAACTTGTAACAGCAATTTTACCTTCTCCGATTGTACGTGCAAAGCCTTCTGCCATTTGGGAACGGCGCGAGTTTTTTTTGCACACGAACATGACTTTTTTCATTGTTTTACTGGTTGTTCGTTTTGACTTCTAAAGCACTATTGGCTATCTGGATAACTTCTTTTGCCGCTTTTTCTTTGCGTTCGCTGTATCTATCGGTGAGATAATCTATTTTGTCGCGCAGTAGTAGCGTGAATTTATAGAGTTCTTCCATCACGTCGATGACGCGATCGCGATAGGGCGAATCCTTCATTGTCCCGTCGTCATTAAACTCTTGATACGCTTTTGCAACCGAAGACTGATTCGGAATTGTAAACATCCGCATCCATCGCCCTAAAATTCGCAGTGTATTCACAGCATTAAATGACTGCGAACCACCACTCACTTGCATTACAGCTAGCGTTCTACCCTGCGTTGGTCTAACTGCACCTAAACTTAGAGGAATCCAATCAATTTGATTTTTCATAATGCCGGTGATATTACCGTGCATTTCAGGACTCGACCAAACTTGTCCTTCTGACCATAAACTTAATTCTCGCAGTTCCTGTACCTTATGATGTGTATCGGGTACGCTGCTATGAACAGGTAACTCACGCGGATCGAAAAACCGCACTTCTGCACCAAATTCCTCAATGATTCTTGCAGCTTCTTCTGCTAACAGACGACTGTAAGAACGTTCGCGTAAAGAACCATACAAAAACAAAATGCGTGGTTTGTGATTAAATGTCATCTCTTCAGACTTATTACTTGTAAGCACTAACACAACGAGGATCTCTTAAAGTTGCTTTTTCGAGTTCTCTAGGAAACCATGCTGCGGTTCGCTTACATACTTCAACCAACATCAACATCACAGGTACTTCGATTAAAACACCGACTACTGTAGCAAGGGCTGCACCTGAATTTAAACCAAAAAGGGTAACTGCTGTGGCGATCGCCACTTCAAAGTGATTACTCGCACCAATTAGCGCCGCTGGTGCAGCATCTTCGTATGACAATTTCATTTTCAGTGCGGCAACATACGTAATTAAGAAAATGAAGTTTGTCTGAATAAATAGCGGAACTGCAATGAGTAAGATGTGCAGGGGATTACTAACAATGAGATCGCCTTTGAAGGAAAATAGCAATACCAAAGTAACGAGTAATGCAGTAATTGCAATCGGACTCAAATATTTGAGAAACCTACGCTCAAACCACTCTCTACCTTTATGTTTAAAAATCCAGTAGCGGCTGTACATTCCTGCAATCAAAGGTAAGCCTACGTAAATCAATACCGATAAAACAATTGTTTGCCAAGGTACAGTCAAATCATTTGCTGCAAGTAACCATCGCCCTAAAGGTGCGTATAAAAACAACATTGCCAGCGAATTTACCGCTACCATGACTAGGGTATGTCCCTGATTGCTGTAAGATAAGTATCCCCACATCAACACCATGGCTGTACATGGGGCAATTCCTAACAAAATTGTTCCAGCAATGTAAGAATTTGCTAAGGTAACTTCAACGCCGCGAATCAGTTCTGTACCTGTGAGGAAGTTACGAAATAACCAACCTAAGAAAAACTGGGCAAACGCTACCATTGTAAATGGTTTTATCAACCAGTTCACCACTAAAGTTAGAATGACAGGTTTTGGGGCACGGATGGCATTTTTTGCTTGAGTAAAGTCAATTTTTACCATAATCGGATACATCATGAAAAAGAGACATATCGCGATCGGAATTGACACTTGATAGATACTCATTGCATCTAACGCAACCGCAACCCCAGGAAATAACCTACCGAGTAAAATTCCTGCAAAAATACACAAGAACACCCAAACAGTAAGGTATTTTTCAAAAAAACTGAGATTGCTACCAGCTTTAACTGCTACTCGATTTGCTTGAGGATTCTTTGTACTCATTGTTTGAACGAACCACGAAGGAAAAAGATAGAAATCTCAACTGAAAATAATATTTATGACCCATTACCCATTACCCATTACCTTGAGTAACTAAAACTTTGCTTGTCTACGTAATAATTCGCTAATTGTGATGTTGAGTTCTGCTTCTCCCTCAAATACTGTTCCGACTTTTCCGGTGTAGAAATGTCTCTCATTTAAGTCATACGCTTCTTCAGGTAAGGGGACATAACCTACTGAACTCACTAGCGTTGGGGCTTGCTTGTTGTAGAAATTCACAAAATCTTTGACTGCAGGTTTCTTCTGCGCGTACTGTGCATTAACGTAGATGAATAAAGGACGCGACAGTGGTTGATATTCGTTGTTTTCTACAGTTTGGCGCGAAGGTATCACCGCGCCTGCGCCGTTATCGACTGCTAAAGCTTTTAATTTGTTTTGATTTTCTTCTAAGTACGAAAAACCAAAGTAACCTAAAGCATCAGGATCTTTGCTGATTCCTTCTACTAAAACATTATCGTCTTCACTTGCTACATAGTCGTTGCGGCTAGCTCTTGTTTCTCCTACTACCGCCTCAGTAAAGTAATCAAATGTACCCGATTGTCTACCTGCACCATACAATTTAAATGGGCGATCAGGCCATGAAGATCTTACTTGGTTCCAGCGAGTAATCTTACCTTCTGCTGCTGGTTCCCACATTCTTTTTAACTCAGCAACAGTAATGTCTTGCGCCCAGTTATTCTGTGGATGTACAGCTACTGTTAGTGCGTCAAAGGCGACAGGAAGCTCAATGTATCTGACAGAATTTTTATTACAAGCTTCCATCTCTGCGGTTAAAATGGGACGCGAAGCCCCAGCAACGTCTATTTCTCCTGCACAAAACTTTTCAAAACCGCCGCTTGTTCCTGAAAAATCAACAGAAATTTGCGCTTGATTACCTTGAGTTGATTGAAACTCTTTTGCCACAGCTTGTGTAATTGGATAAACCGTACTCGAGCCATCAACTCTGACTGATGTATCTGCGGTGTTTGTTGCTGCGGTTAGCTGTGGTGATTGTTGCGTTTGTGTTTGTGTTGAGGAGTTGGGTGTCGTTGTGCAACTAGCAGTTAACGCCAACGTCCCAAGCGCGATCGCTTTGGGTGCTGCGCGTAGCGCAATCGCCAATTCTTTGAGCGTAACGTTCATTGTCCTCACCTAAATGGCAAGTGTTAATGGGATACCTCTATCATTTCAAAAAAAATTGATTTGTCAAGTAAAAAGATTTTACACAACGTAAATCAATCTTGAAATTGTTCAAACTAATCTGGACACGAACGACTCGGCATAATAGCACTAAAACGCCGAAATTCGGCTAAATATTGCTCTAAAGCGACAAATTGCTGTAAATTTAAGCTGTAGTAGATCCAACGTCCTTCTTGACGCGATCGCACTAAACCCGCTTCTTTTAATGTCTTGAGGTGGAAAGACAGTTTTGATTGCGTCACGCCTAAAGCATCGCACAATTCGCAAACGCACAACTCGCGATCGCGTAATAGTTCAATAACGTTAATTCGGATGGCATCAGATAAAGCATGAAAACCTAAAAAAACTGAGTCTGGAGATGTAACTTGCATCAAATTTAATTGAAACGTAACGGAACGATGTTTAAATGGTAGGCGATCGCCAAAGCTTTAAAGATGCTTTTCAAAGGCGAGAGAAGTTTTAATGTAGCTGTAGCCCATCTTTTCATAGAAAACGTGTGCCTGCTTGCGGATAATATTCGAGCGAAGATACACACTTTCGCAACCTTGCTGACTTGCCCACTGTTCCATTTGTAACAACAATTGCCGACCAATACCACTTTCACGATAGTTTTCATCAACAACCAAACCACCAATTTCGGCATGTAAGTTTGTTTGGAGAAGTAGACACAGGTGCGCGTGAATCCAACCAACTACACCAATGTGAGGAATTTCTGCGACATAAACAGCATGATTTGCTGAGTGCATTTGTGCCAGACGATGTAGTACGGCATTCGCAGTTGTAGGATAACCTAACTGATGAGATAGCTTCGCCAAAGCATTTGCATCGTGGGCGATCGCTTGTCTAATCACGTAATTACTGTTGCTCAACGTTGCATTATTTGCGATATGTTATTTAACCTTTAAATCATAACTACGCCCTAACGAATAGAATTCGTGGCTACACAAACGAAGTCTGCCTCCGCAGACTAATTATATTTCAGTTTACGGAGATGGAGCAAATATCTAGAGACGCTCAAAAGAACTAATGATGAAGCGCAATATTATTAAAATCGTTCAACTGAGTTTGATTATCTTACTTGTTGCTGTAGGCATCTGGTTTGTCAATCGCGTTGGCATTGAACAAATTAGAACAAATGTCGATCAGCTTGGTGTTTGGGCACCTTTGGCAGTGATATCTTTGCGGATGGTCAGCGTTGTAATTCCAGCACTACCAAGCACAGCTTACTCGATTTTATCAGGAGTGCTGTTTGGTTTTGTTCAGGGAATTGTGGTGATTGCGATCGCTGATTTGATTGCGTGTAACCTCAATTTTTACATTGCTAAACGCTATGGACGTAGTTTGGTGCAAAAGTTTGTCGGGCAAAGGTTTATGAGTAGAGTTGATTCACTCAGTCAAAAGTATCTCGAACGCAATATTTTTCTCGTAACGGGATTTTTGATGACAGGGTTATTTGACTTTGTTGCTTATGCTGTCGGACTCACGCAAATGAAATGGCGTAGTTTTATACTAGCGCTGATTCTTGGTATCGCCATTTCTACGCCGCCAATCGTCGCGCTTGGTGCAGGTGTTTTTGAAGGCGGTAGAATCTTACTCATTGTCGCCATGTTGGGAATCTTTGCGCTGGCAATGTTAACAGGGTGGTTAAGTCGGAAGAGAGTGGCTAGTGAGAGAGTAAAAGAGTAGGAGTGTGGGAGTGTAGGTAATAGAGATTTGTTAGCGTAGCGGTGCGTTAGCACGTTTTGTTAGCGTAGCGGTGCCTTAGCACATTTTGAATTGAAGAAAGTTTTATAACTCATAACTCATAACTCAACATTCATAACTCTCTTAGTTTCCCCGCCTACTCAACTACCCTACAATCCACCTACCCTCATACCTTATTAAATTGTGCGATAATTTTAGGAATTATTTGCAATAGTTGATAGCGCCTCCATGCCATGACAACCACTCTTTCAAAAGAAGCTTACTGGGAATTATTTGAAGATACGGCAACGCAGCAGGCGCATATCAACGATATCACTTATAAGTTTCCAACGCAGCTAGGGCAGGGCTATTGTCGTGATATTGATCTACGCGAAGGATTGGAATTGACGATCGCTAAATATCAACTGCATGATGACATGATATTAGAAATGCCAGAGCGATCGCACCCAATCGAGTATACATTCCTGCTTTCGGGAGTGGAACAATACGACGCACAAGTCATGAGTGCTGGACATTATAGCCTGTGTAGTAGTGGCATAGCGCCCAGAGAAAAGCCGCAATCTTTTGCTACTCAACTCATTTTTGCAATAAATGTTCACATTCAGCCAGAGTTATTTACCGCATTTTGGCACAGTGAATCGGAATCTACATTACCAGTAATACAGCAATTGTTAAAAGGTGACAAAGAATATGAGTTTTATTCTGGACGCACAACAATAGCAATGCAGACTGCGGTGCAGCAAATTCTCCAATGTCCTTATCAATCATTAACCAAGCGGATGTATCTCGAAAGCAAAGTTTGGGAACTGATGGCGTTGCTGATTCACGATCTAGAACGTCCACGCAATCTGTCTTATACTCCGCTCAAACCTGATGATATTGATCGGATTTACCATGCCAAAGAGATTCTACTACAACAACTAGACAATCCACTGTCATTAATTGAGTTAGCGCGACAAGTTGGTTTAAATGACTGTACACTCAAACGTGGCTTTCGCTACTGTTTTGGTAAAACCGTATTCGGCTATCTGCATGACTACCGCCTTGAACAAGCGCGTCACCTACTCGAACAACGTCGCATGAATGTTTCTGAAATTGCTCGCAGTGTTGGTTTTGCAAATCGCAGTTATTTTGCATCTGCCTTTAGAAAGAAGTTTGGGATGAATCCGAGAGATTACCTGACTCAAAAAAATTCCGCCTAGCGTTCAAAAAATTCCCGCTAGTAGTCAAAGCGATCGCCAATAGCACCACAATTTCTTTTACACTTCTTTTGAAAACATTTATCAACAGTCTAAAAGTTAATCATGTGGAGTAGGCATTCTGCCTGCTCTATCAAGATTCTCATTATTCTCATTGTTAAGAACTGGTGTGTAGAGTGATGCGGCATTATTGGCAACAATTAGCGTTATTAACAGGATTACTCCTAATTTCTCCTCCGGCTTGGGCACAAACCGTTACAAATGAAGCAACCGCTGTTGAACAGCAAAAGCAAATTGCGCAAACAATCACTCAAATTACTGGAGTGAGAATAGACACGACAGATGGCATTGCAGTAATTTTAGAGACGACTGCCGCATTATCTCCAACAATCTCAACCGTTGATAATACGTTAATTGCGGATATTCCTAACGCCGTGTTGGCATTACCTGAAGAATTTCAAGTCGCCAATCCAGCAGAAGATATTGCCTTAGTGCGCGTGACGAATTTACCTAACAATCAGGTGCGTGTCACAATTACCGGAATCGATGCACCGCCGACAGCCGAACAACAAGTTGCAGCAGAAGGACTCGTATTAGCAGTAACACCCCCCACAGACGATGAAGAAATTCAAATTGTCGTGACAGGTGAATTGGATTTAGAAGGTTATTCTGTACCTAATGCTACAACGGCAACTCGTACGAATACAGAACTGCGCGACATCCCACAATCAATTCAAGTTCTACCACAACGTGTTTTAGAAGATCAGCAAGTCAACCGTCTGAGCGAAGCTTTGCGCAACGTTAGCGGTGTCAGCGTCGGTGATAGCTTTGGCGGTAGCCTCGATCGAGTTAATCTTCGTGGCTTTCAGTCAGATGTATTGCTCGAAGACGGGTTTCGTCGTGGCTCATTTATCTTAAGAGGAACTTCTAATGACACTGAACTAATTGAAAGAGTTGAAGTTCTGAAGGGACCTGCATCGGTATTGTATGGCAATTTGGAACCAGGCGGTGTTGTCAGTGTCGTCACCAGGCAGCCACAAACTGATCCAGCTTATACTATTGGAACGGTAGTTGGTAGTTTTGGGTTAGTGCGTCCGAGTATTGACCTCACAGGACCGCTAGATCCCGATCAACGGCTATTATATCGCTTCACCGCACTGTATGAAGCCGAAGATGGCTTCCGCGACTACGAGCAGGATGTGAATCGCTTTGTGCTAGCGCCAGCACTCACATGGAATTTGAGCGATCGCACCGCTTTAACATTCAATTTTACCTACGCAGATGCAGAACGCCCGTTTGATCGCGGTCTTCCGGCGATTGGTAATCGAGTCGCAGATGTACCGCGCGATCGCTTATTTCAAGATCCGAGTGCGATCACTCAAACCGAAGAACTGAGCGCCAGCTATCGATTAACTCATAACTTTAACGACAATTGGCAATTGCGCAACTCGTTTCGCTACCTCTCGGTAGATACTTTTGACTTTCGCATTGATAGCTGGATTATTGAAGATGATGGCACGCTCGATCGCCGCTGGCGTTCTAACGACGACTATGATGAAGTTTATTCATTTCAAACCAATGTCGTTGGCGAATTCACCACAGGTAATGTTGAACATACACTTTTAGCCGGAGTCGATTTTAACCGCAGTACCACCCAAGGAACCCAGCGGCGTTTACCAGGCGATCCAAGTTTCTTTCTCAATATTTTTACTCAAGAAGGCGATCCAATTTCGCGTCCTAATCTAGACGATCTCACGTTGGTAGTGCGTAGTGACACCAGTCGAGAAAATAATGTTGGCTTATATTTACAAGATCAAATTACTCTGAGTGAAAGTCTGAAAATTTTAGCAGGTGGGCGATTTGACGTTTACGATTTGCAATCGGTAGATAGCTTATCAAATACCGAAGCCGAAGATACTGTACAACGTTTTACGCCTCGCCTTGGTGTGGTGTATCAGCCTAGTCGCGAAGTTTCGCTTTATGGTAGCTATAGTCAAGCTTTTACACCTAACATTTTTGGTCGAACTGCTGATGGCTCTTTTCTCGATCCAGAACTTAGCGAACAATTCGAGATTGGCGTGCGCGGCGAGTTTGCGGATGGTCGATTAATTGCCAACCTTGCAGCTTATAATCTGACAAAGCGGAATGTGGCAGGTCCCGATCCGCTCGATTCAGATTTTGCCATTGCAGTCGGTGCAATTAGAAGTCACGGAATTGAACTTGATGTCACTGGTGAGATTTTACCAGGGTGGAATGCGATCGCATCTTATGCGTATACAGATGCTGAAATCACAGAAGATAACTACTATCCTGCGGGGAATCGTCCCAATAATGTCCCCAGAAACAGCGCCAGCGTTTGGACTACATACGAATTTCAAAATGGCAATTTACAAGGGCTGGGCTTTGGTGTAGGTTTATTTTTTGTTGGAGAACGCACGGGTGATTTTGATAACACCTATGAACTTCCTAGCTATGTTCGCACCGATGCGGCATTATATTACCGTCGCGATAATTGGCGGGCTGCATTGAACTTCCAAAATTTATTCGACGTCAACTATATCCGTAATAGTGAAGGATATCGCGAAGCAAATGCACCGGGTGCGCCCTTTACGGTGATCGGTTCCTTATCTATCACGTTTTAAGGTAATAGCAAAATGCTTCATCGTATCTATCGTCGCATTCGCTTTGGCTTATTGACGATCTTGACGCTCTTGATTGTGGCTTGCACAAGCAATGCTCGTGTTACAGTTAATGCTGATTGTTACACAGTACAACACATTGCTGGAGAAACTTGCGTACCGCGTCAGCCTCAGCGAGTTGTGGCGCTAGATAGTGTAACGCTTGAATATTTGTTGTCTTTAGGCATTCGTCCGATTGGTGCAGTCTCTAGTGCATTTGCAGCAGACTTGCAGCAAGACTTAACAGGAGTTGCAGATATCGGTAGCACAGACGAACCTAATCTTGAAAAGATACTAGCACTCCAACCAGATCTGATTGTAGGTATAGACTACTATCAAACAATTTATTCGCAATCTTCGCAAATTGCACCCACTATCCTTTATGAAGTTGAACACAGTGGAAAATGGAATGAGATCTTTCTAAATTTTGCCCAAATGTTGCAAAAAGGCGAGGTTGCTCAGCAGGTGATGAACAATTACTACACGCGCCTAGAGCAATTCAAACAACAGATGGGGGAACGTCTTAACAATACAGAAATCTCTGTTGTTCGCATCTATCCAAACCAAATCAATCTTTACCTTAAAGATTCTTTCTGTGGCACTATTTTACAGGATGCTGGATTACCTCGTCCCCCAGCGCAGGCGATCGCCGCCGATGAAGCTCAAAAACAATTTGGCAACCCAATTCAAACATCAATTAGCCGCGAATTACTTGTGCAAGCCGATGGTGATGTCATGTTTATGTGGACTGGTGAAAACACTATTGAAGCCGATCAGCAAGCTCAACAAAAACTAGCACAATTGAAGTCCGATCCACTTTGGCAAAAATTGGAAGTGGTACAGCAAAATAAAATTTATCAAGTACCAAGTTATTGGATTGGTAGTGGTCCAATCGCTGCCAACTTAGTGATTGATGACTTGTTTAAGTATCTTATTGAGCAGTGAGGAAATACGTCTTCAAACAATAAAGTAACGCGCAATTTCAACCTAGAAAAATCAAAAATTGTTTATGTCACATATTCTTTTTGTCTGTGAAGCTTGCGGGTTTTCTGCCGATCAGGAATTACATGAAGGACAACCTGGTGGGACTCACTTGTTAAATCAACTCATGCCATTATATGAAAACTGGGCAAGAAAATCAGAACTTCAAATTCAAACCGTGAGTTGCTTGTGTGCGTGCGATCGTCCTTGTGCGATCGCGCTTGGCGCAACAAATAAAATTACTTATCTCTTTGGCGATTTACCACCATTAGAAAGTGCTGAGGCACTCCTGAAATTAGGTGAATTGTATCTCGATAGCGAAGATGGCTATATTCTACCTGCAAAACTTCCTATAGTTCTCAGGAACCACCGCTACGCCCGAATTCCGCCAGTACCAGCAGTGGTTAATATTGAATCATCGTGACTTATTCAATTATTTAGTTAATAAATAAAATATGAGATAGGCATCTTGCTTGCCTATGCTTGACAGATGAAAATACTACCTTCCTATTAATTTAGCTAACTTACTTATTGATAACTTTAATACGAATTAACGTCTAAAGTTATGGCAATTTTTTGAGAGCAATTGATTACAGCTAATAAGCTTAAAATTATCTATCCATCTCATCCCTTCTCCTATTGACAAAGCTCACTGATAGATACTCACTTGAAGGTAAAACTTATTTAAAACCTGCAAAGAGTAAATTTATGTTAAAAAATATATAAAAATCTTGCTTGGTGTCCGCGAAAAATTTCATAATTGGTTGCAGTCTGTATCTTAAGCTTTTGTCAAGATACAAAACACTGCTAGCTATGGCGAGTCAATAGCACAATTTTAATACTTTTTGCCAAGTTGATTGTAAAAACATGATGAATCTGGGCGAAATAAAAGGTAATATTTTGTTTTAGTTGTCTAAGGTTGCGGTTAAGTTTAGCGCATCAACGCTAGGAGCGATTGTCATGATTGGGTTTATCAAAAATATATTCAGCGGAATTTTATCCTTTTTTATTGGGCTTGTCGGTGGTAAAAAGTCTCAACAAGACCAGCCTAGTCTAGAAGCAAATAAGTCAGCAGGTACCAAAAAGAAGCGAAAAAACAATGGCTACTTTATGGAGCTTGAAGAAGAAGATACTTTACCTATCAATGGTCAGCAAGTCAAGCAAGCTTTAGAGCCTATTACAGCTAAATTAAATGAAGTTGCAAGTGGAGTTGCTCAAAAAGCTGAGCCAGTTACAGCTAAATTAAATGAAGTTGCAAGTGGAGTTGCTCAAAAAGCTGAGCCAGTTACAGCTAAATTGACTGAAGCTGTTCAAAAGACTGAAGAAGCCACACCAAATACTCAGTCTAATAAAGTTGAAACACCTAAAGTTAAAGAACCTGCAACAGTTGCTAAATCTACTAAATCTAGCAAAGCTGAAGAACCTGCATCAGCTACCAAAGCACCAAAAGTTCAGTTAGAGCAAACAGCAGAGGGAGTTAAACCTGTACCTGCTAAGCCTGCTGCTAGCAGTACAATTAACAAACCCCAAACTGAAAAGACGTTTGCGCCTAAATATCTTAATCCAGCGGTTAGCTCAAACGGTCGTCGTCGTCCTGGACCAAACATGAACTCTTTCCTAGATATGGCACGTCAAGTCAAAACTCCAGGATAGAATGCATCAAGACTAGCCCACTATATAGGTGAAATGCTGCATCCCAAGTTGTTTCGCTTCTTCGGAACAAATTGATATGAGACTTGAGGCGTCCTAGCAATTCTACTTGGTCAAGTACAGTATCTGCAAAATAGGAAAACCCCCGAATATCTGCTTGGGGTTTTTTTTGTTCAAAAATATGACTGAGGCAATTCCAGTTGAGTCTCACTGTTTGATTATTAGGCTGATCTATAACTTTAAATCCTTGTTGAAACTGGTAGCTGCGATCGCACAATCGTAAAATACACCATCTTTCAGGAAGATGAAGATCGCAAAATTGCGCATAGTCTTGAGTTTGTGTTTTGTACTGTAATTTACCGCGAACATCACGGTCTACAACTTGCTCAAATATCGGTAACTGCGCTGTAACTCGTTGATTCACTTCTAACCAGTCAAAGGTTAGTGCATCTTGTTGACCTTGCTCATTGTGACAGACAACAGTTGGAGGCGTCGCCGACTGGAAGTAGCTGACTTGCAAAACCTGAATTTTTTCAATTTCTGCCAGTGTTACCCAAAAACAAGGAATACCTGCAGCACGTAACTTCTCTCCTAAATAGCGCATTTCTCCAATTTTGCCACTCTTGTAAAGCCTCCAACCGCGTGTTGGTAACTTCAGACGTGCTGTGTAAGAATCTATTTGCATAATCTGAGCAAAGGTTTGAGCCGTTGAAGTTCTACTTTCTTGAGAGACTGGTTCTAAAACGAGTACACCTATTTGCGTATTACTAGGATCAGCAGTTGCTTGGGCGATCGCATCTTGTCTTTGCTGGCGTAACTTCTCTTCGACTCTCTGTAAACCTTGACGTGCTTGAAAAACAATCTTACTATTAGTTGTCTCTTGTAGCAGTTGACGATAAACGTTTTGTGCTGACGTAAACTTCTGAGAAACTTCGTGTAATTGCCCTGAATAAAGTTGCGCCCAAGGATTTTGTGGTGTCTCTTGAAGAATTTGTTTAATTAACTGAGCTGCAAGGCGATAATCTTGGGACTTCATTGCTGCAGCAACTTGCTCAATCATAAATCATAAAGAAGATATCTTCTCCTTAATTTACCCATCAAAAGCTGCTGATACTAACGACATCGCGACAATTGGCGCAGTAACGGCACGTAAAACTCTATTACCTAGCGAAACAAGTTGAAATCCTGCAGCGATCGCATTTTCAATTTCTTGTGTTGTCCATCCTCCCTCAGGTCCAATTGCAATAGCAATTTCTGCTGTCGTCGAAGGTGAGAGAAGTGTGTGTAAATGCGGTTCATTACGTCTTGCTACGCAAAAATACAAATATTTTGCTGTTGCTGCTGCAAGCGCTTGATTCAAAGGAATTGGTTCTAAGACGGTTGGAACTATGCTGCGTTCTGATTGTTCAGCAGCTTCTTTAGCAATACGCCGCCAGCGTTCTAACTTTTGCGGACTTGGTTGTAGTAAAGTGCGATCGCTTAACGCTGGTACGATACAGCTTACGCCAATTTCTGTACAACACCGCACGACTTCATCAAAGCCATTTCCTTTTGGTAATGCCAAGATTAAAGTGACAGGAACTTTTAACTCAGATTCGACAACAATTGACTCTACAATTTGCGCTTGGTTGCCTAAAAAAACAGCTAGCCAAGAATTCCCAGTCCCATCCATTGCAATAAAGCGATCGCCCTCATGTAGCCGTAACACTCGACCGAGATAATGTTGTTGTTCGGTCGCGAGCAAAATTTGCTCGTTGTCCAGTTGTGAGGGTGCGATCGCTAATCGTTGTAATTGCGCCATCAGTGTTTAGATGAATATCAAGTCCGGTGAATTACCTGTAATGTGACTAATGGCTAGTGCCGGAGGTGATACGATTAACCTAAAATTACAACTGATCTTTCAGATACGTCTCTAACGCTTCATTCACCATTGTAGTTAAGGTTTTTCCTTCACGAGTACCAATGGCTTTCAGCTTGTCATAAACATCATCGCGGATACTAATGCGGTGACGAGATCTTAGCTTACCGTTACTAACTGGAGTTTCAATAACAGCAATACCATTACCTGTAGGCTCGTCGCTAGTAGGTTGTACAGTTTCTTCGATAGCCTGCGGAGTATAGTTTGCGGCAAACTCTCGAATTGCTGGAAAACCGACGCGATCGCAAAAATCCCCTAATGATTCTTCCGCTTGGCGGGCTTGTTTATAGTAAACAAAGATTGGTTCAAATTCTGCCTCCATATTATGGAGAGGCATTTTCTCAATATAAACTTGTGCCAATCTCGTTTGATTTGGACTACCACCCAACCAAATTTGGTACGTTTCTGGACTAGTACCGACAAACCCTAGTTCTGCCATATATGGTCTAGCACATCCGTTCGGACAACCCGTCATCCGGATGACAAAATGCTCATTACTTAAACCTACTTTGTCTAGTAGCGCTTCAATGCGATCTAAAACGCTGGGAATAATACGTTCAGATTCCGTTGTTGCTAAACCACACGTTGGTAAAGCAGGACAAGCCATTGCGTAACGGACTAAAGGTTTAATTGCATTCGGATCAGCTTCTACATGATGGCGACTCAGAATTCCTTCAATTGCCTGCCGTTTTTCAGGCTCAATCTCGTAGAAAATAACATTATGGTGCGGTGTGAGCCGCATTGGTAAATTGAACTGTTCGACAATCTCGCGTAGGGCGGTGCGTAGTTGCATTTTTTCATCATCCATAATCCGCCCGTTTTGCACGGAAATTCCTAAAAAGAGTTTGCCGTCTCCTTGTTCGTGCCAACCGAGGAAGTCTTCGTATTTAAACTCTGGTAGTGGTTTGAATGGTTGTAATGGTTTACCAAAGTATTTTTCCACCATAGAGCGGAATTTATCAACACCCCAATCGTGAATGAGATATTTTAAACGGGCATGACGCCTATCTGTGCGATCGCCGTAGTCTCTTTGTGTCGCAACAATAGCTTTAACAATGTCGTAAACGTCTTCCTTATCGACATAACAAATCGGATCGGCTAAGCGGGCAAAAGTTTCTTCTTTATTATGCGTCCGTCCTAAGCCACCACCAGCATAGACATTAAATCCTTGCAACTCTTGCTGGTTCATCATCACAACCAACGTTAAGTCTTGAGAAAACAAATCAACCGAGTTATCTTCGGGGACTGTGACGCAGACTTTAAACTTACGCGGCATATAGTGAGTGCCATAAATTGGTTCCTCACCTTCATGAACAATTGTGCCACTACCGTTTTTCTGCCGTGCTTCTTTGACTGCAGGATCTTCTTCTGCACTAATTGCCTTTTCCCCATCCAACCAAATTTCGTAGTATGCTCCTGTTTGCGGCGTTAGCAAATCGGCAATATTTTGAGCATATTTCCACGCATATTGATAGTCAGCGCGATTTTTAAATGGGGCGGGTGGTGCCATAACATTGCGGTTCACATCACCACAGGCAGCTAGTGTTGAACCGAGATTTTCGATAATTGCCGCGATCGCACTTCTGAGATTTTTCTTCAAAATCCCGTGTAGCTGAAATCCTTGTCTGGTTGTCGCACGTAACGTCTGATTTCCGTATTCTTCTGCTAGACGATCTAGAGTTAAGTACAGCTGTGGTGGTACTAATCCCCCTGGATTCTTTGTCCGCAGCATGAATTGGTAATCTTTTTCCTGTCCCTTAACCCGATTGTCGCGGTTATCTTGCTGATATGAGCCGTGGAACTTTAAGATTTGAATCGCTTCTTCTGTAAAATGCGTAGTATCCTGTAGAAGTTCTGTAGCTACAGGTTCGCGTAAAAAACTACTGCGTTCTTTAATTCCTTCTACTTTAGAAGGCTTTTTTGTTGCGGGTGTAGGAATTGAAGAATTAACCATTGAATTTTGTTTAGCAGATTTTAACTTTATATAGATTTATTACAGACGCGAATAGTTAATTACACTATTGGCTACTGAATCTCCAGTAAACCAGTCGGCATTATGGTGAATATTTCGATCTTAACACGATAGAAAAAGGAGTTACCCTTATGGTGTTAAACAACTCCTGTGCAGTTAAAACAAGGATTATATAGACTTATTCCTTCATAATTAAGTTGGTTAACCATATTAAATTTTAGATATATATAAGCAAAATATCTACGCACGCTCAAAGGTCATTCTACGTATATTTGGGGTAAAGCTTGGGGTAATGCGATCGCTTCTGCATTTCAACCACTAAGTAATAATTCCTAAGCTGATTCCTCAATGGAGATTTGGGACAAACATTTGTTGATTAATCAGCATTCAGTTTCAATAGCTTTGTTTTGATCTAAATTTAGTCAACAACGTTTTCATCGATACCACAACTTGCAAGTGATTTCTGTATCAATTACACAATCCTTAAGGTAATACAGACAAAAATTAACTAATTTACCCTATTTCTTTAAGATTGCATCAATTCTCTGTTGATAGCTTACTAGATAGCTTTTATCCAAGATATAAAAGAATGGATAAAGCTAGGTATATTTTTTACCCACTTTTTAAAAAGTTAACTAATTAGCTCAAGCAGATAAAGGAGAGTATCAGGTGCCTTTACCAGTGGTTCGTGCTACTAGCAAATCTGAGATTATCAAGCGCATACAAGAGTTAGTTCCACTGGGTTCGCCAGAACCGCAAGATTCTCAAGTACTTGCAAGCTTAACACAATTAACATCAGACTTGATTCAAGCTTATCAAGCAGAAGAGCAATTACAAGAAGATCCTTTTACTGACGTGTGGGGACGCACAATTCATTTGTATAAGTCTGCAGTATGCAACAAAGTGCGCTCTAAGGTTGTTTTGGTGACAGGTGGAGAAGGCTGTGTTGGCAGTGAATTAGTCAAAAAACTTGTGGAATTAGGTGCAAGACAAGTTGTTTCAGTTGATAAAGCAAGGTGTGCGAGTTTATACGAGTCTAGACCAATCAAAGTGCAAAAGCAAGCGATCGCTTTATACGCAGCCGATGTCCGTAACTACCACGCCCTCAAGTATATTTTTGAAACAGAGAAACCAGACATTGTTTTTCATTTAGCAGCACAACGCCTTCCTGGGCTTGCAGAAATTCAAATTAGAGAAACAGTTTCCACAGCAATTTGCGGTACTCAACACATTATTCAACTTTGCGAAAAATACGGAGTACAACAATGTATTTTCTCTTCAACAGGTAAAGCTGCAAGGTACTTTACTGCAGAAGTTTACGCTGCTTCTAAAAAACTTTGTGAGTGGCAACTGGCACAAGCTGCACAAAAAAGCAATGTGACTTACGGAATGGTGCGCTTCACTCATATGTTGAATAACAGTTCTGTATGTCAACAAATATCAGACAAAGTACAGCAAGGCAAAATTATTAATATTCATACTCCCCATCGCTACATAACAGCACAAAACATTAACGAAGCCTTGCATCTACTGCTCAATGCCCTTGTCGTATCGCAGCCAAAAAAACTAAAATTTCTTACAGTACGCAATCTAGGATGGCCTACAGAAACATTAGAAATAGCCCTCTACAAAATTCTCGAATCAGGTAAAAAGCTACCAATTTATTTTCAAGGACTTCTACCAGGTTATGAAGAACCTTGTTTTTTAGGGCAATTTAATTGGAATAAGCCTACAGAAACTAATCTACTGATTAATGCTTTAGAAAACTCCCAATTAGAAGCATCAGGAGATATGATGATTGCAGAACTCGCTAACTTTTCTAGCGAAGTATTAGATAAACACTTAGCAATTATACAAATACTAATAGATAATTTAAGTTTACCAGAAAATCATATCAAATACGGGCTTAAAACAGCAATCAAAGAGATTACAGATTCTATTTTTTCTCAAACTTCTCCCCAAGCTTTACTCAAAATTTTAAAGTGGGGCACTAATCCTAAACAACTCTTATCAGAAGGAACCTCTATAGAATGCCATCAAGATATTGTTGAATTAGTTGTTAAGGGATTATATGGTAGACTCACTCAGAATTGTTTACTCAGTACTTATCAAAATACTTATGAATTTGAAGATTTAGTTAATTTGCTAAAAACAATACCTTCAATCAAACAAGAAGTAACATATCTCAATGCAGTACTTCAATACAATTGGTGTGTATTAAGTTCTGTAGTTAGTATTCCTCCACCTGCTTTTACAGTTTCTGTTTAGTTATCTTATTAATTTGACCTATTACAAGCTTGAATTACCAAGTGTGGGTAGGTAAGATGCCCACTCCACATTTTTTTAAAGACAAAAAAGGGCTGTCGCAGACAACCCCAAGTTGTAATTAAGAAGCAAGTTTTAAAATACTTACTTTTTTTGTATCAATCTAGAAGCGGTAAGCTGCACCAGCTTGGAAACTAACAGCAGAAGCTGGGCTATTTTCATAAGCACGAATACCTAACTTAGCATCGCTGTAAAGAACAATGTCTCTAGCTACTTGAGTTTCTACTCCTGTTGTTAAAACAAAAGAGTTTCTATTACCCAAAGGAGTAGGTCTACCGTTTTGTTCTACGAAAGAGTAACCTCCACCAACATAAACGTTGGTGTTATTAAAAACTGGTACGTCGTAAGAAACAATTGGCATGATAGCACTAGTTTCATCGCTGAAGAGAATAGCACCACGAGCTGAAACAGGAGTATTGGGAATTGCATAACGACCTTGAATATTTCCACCAAAGGTAGCAGCATCTCCTGTCTGTCCGCCATTTGTTACTCCAGCAGCAATACCACCACCAATATAGCTAGCATTGGTACCAGTTGGTTGAGCAGCAGCTTGTCCCGCAGAGAGAATAGGTGCAATAACTAATGCTGACAAAGCAGAAATTGTAGCGGCTTTTAAAGAGAGTTTCATAATTTTTACCTTACATTAATTTATTGTTTGGTGTCTTTAGTTATCAAGTCGATTATCATGCAAAAAAAGTTCCAAGTTTATTTCTAAAATACTCTCATTTATTTATCAATAACTCATTTAAAAATAATTGATTTTGAAGCATTTCTTGTGTTGTTTGTATAGCAACTAATTATATTATTAGTTATCTTTATAGACTGTTTTGCAACTGTCACACTGCTACAGCACTAATTGTTTAACTCAAATAGATAAAAACCTAGCTTAAGATAGATTGCTTTCCCTGGCAGCGATATCACTCTAGAGAAAAAGCTTGCAGCTACAAATAAGAGAAAGTCTAAAGTGAATGTGAGATTAAATGCGATTGATTATTTAACTTAGTAAAAAAGGTGGTGATATGATGGGCAACCACGCAGCAATAAGAGTTTAGCTGCTCAATTGGTGATGATATGGCTTGGTAAGCTAGCCTAGATCCAAAAAACTATGATTTTTTTACTGTTTTGCCTATCTTTGCGCATGAAGCACCCCTGCTTGACTTAATACCAATTTGAACTTGGTGAGTAAATTCGTAGGGAATTGTTTCTCAAATTGCACCTTCAAGTATGGCATTGAGTGAAATCAACGAATAAGGAAACGGGGGAAGGTTAAAGCACCATAATTTAGTACTTGTAGATGTATCTGTGCTACTCTGACCCCCGTCTGATCGCCGTCTAAAGATTGCCAAAACCTTTTTTCTTCTTGTCCTTTTTCTTTTTCTTGGCTGTGCCACCACCACTATAACCACGCCAACCTGGTGCTGAAGGACGATTACCGCCTGCGGCAAGAGGATTACCCATGCCACCACCGAACATTCCTGGCATACCAGGCATGCCGCCTTGAGTCATTTGTTGCATAAGCGATCGCATTTTTTGGAAATCACCCACCAACTTATTGACATCAGCTTCTTTGTAACCGGAACCACTAGCAATGCGTTTTCTCCGATTAGGAGAACTTGCCAGTAAATCAGGATCGCGGCGTTCTTGTGTTGTCATAGAATTAATCATTGCCTCAGCACGCTTGAGCTGGGTTTCGCCTTGCTTGAGTTGATCTTCCGATAACTTATTCATACCTGGAATCATTTTCATGATTCCCCCAAGAGAACCCATGTTTTTCAACAGCCGCATTTGCTTGAGAAAATCAGTAAAGTCAAATTTAGCTGCCATCATTTTTTCTTGCATCTTGGCAGCATCGGTAAGATCAATTTCCTCTTGCGCTTTTTCGACTAGCGTTAAGACATCTCCCATCCCCAAAATTCGCGATGCCATGCGATCGGGGTAAAACGGTTGCAATGCTTCGACTTTTTCCCCAACGCCAACAAACTTAATGGGTTGACCTGAAATTTGTCTTACTGATAGCGCTGCCCCACCTCGGCTATCGCCGTCAAGTTTGGTCAGAATGGCTCCTGTAATACCAATTTCATCGTGGAAGGTGCGCGTTAAATTCGCTGCTTCTTGACCTGTCATTGCATCCACAACGAGGAGAACTTCGTGAGGCTGCACTGTTTCCTTAATTTGGGCTAACTCAGCCATCATGTCTTGGTCAATTTGCAAGCGCCCCGCAGTGTCAATAATGACAGTATCTACACCTTCTGCTTTTGCTTGTTCAACTCCTTGTCGAGCAATTTCTACAGGGTTAGCATCACTTCCCATCTCAAACACTGGCACATCAATTTGTTTACCTAGTGTCACCAATTGATCGATCGCTGCTGGACGATAAACGTCGGTAGCTACCATCATGCAACTGCGTTCTAATTTGCGCAGATGTAATGCTAATTTGGCAGTTGCGGTTGTTTTTCCAGTTCCCTGTAAACCTGCCATCAGGACAATCGTCGGTGGCTGCTCAACTTGTGCAAGAGGAATGTTCGTTTCCCCCATCACCTGCACCAGTTCTTCATAAACAATTTTGATGAACTGCTGATCGGGCTTCACTCCAGCAATCACTTCAGCACCCTGTGCCTTAGTTTCGACTTCGGTGATAAAGTCTTTCACTACCTGCAAATTAACGTCTGCTTCTAGCAGCGCACGGCGCACTTCTCGGAGTGCTTCTTGAATGTTGGACTGGGTAATTTTGTCTTGACCCCGCAGCTTTTTCCACGCAGAGTCTAAACGGTCAGCAAGTGCATCAAACATAATTCGTCAAAATCCGCTCGTCTATAGAGTATTGTGTCAGCCGATTTATTTGCTTTCTATTTACTACCTTAAATGTTTAGCAACTAGGAAGTAGGTGAGAAGATATTGGAGCTAATGAAGGATTTGCGATCGCACTTTTACTAAATAAGAAAATTATAAATTTTTGTTAAAATAGCTCTTTTTGTATTTTTCGTTACAGAATTGTCTGATATAGTGAATATGGAAAGAAGAAAAATCAACATATTCAAATAAGGAAGCCAATATGTCTACCCAAGATCAAGCTCGTGCCCTAATGATGCGTCACCATCACCTGATTAGAAATCGTCAGCAGGCAATGCTCAATCGCGCAGCAGAAGAGATGGGTTTAGATGGCACAGAATATCTCCACTACATTCAAGATATTCAAGGCAAGGTCAACCCTAGCTTCCGTAGTACTTATGACCGCAGCTCAGCAACCATGAGCTAAGTGTAAATCCTAAATACTTGCACTCATCAAAGTATCACAAATAACTCAATAATTTTATCACTCTACAATCTGCCACGCAATTTTTCAGCGCGGGTAAAGCGTAAAAACTAACTTCCTAGCCAGGAAGATAACAACTATTCTGTTGCTTTTTGTGGGCGTTCTTTTTTATACAAAGAACGCCTTTGTATATGCTTGATATTCTGTCTTGGAACAAAAGAGATGACTAATTAATTACGCATGTTCCGAATTACGAATTATTAATTAGGAATTGCCGCCTTGCGGCTTGATCGTTGATCTCTACTTATAGTATCTGAGACAAAAACTTTCGCGTCCGTTCCTCTTTCGGGTTTTGAAAGAATTCTTGAGGTGTAGCTTCTTCGACAATCACACCACCATCCATGAGGACAATGCGATCGGCAACTTCACGCGCAAAGCCAACTTCGTGCGTGACAACAACCATTGTGATACCAGATTGAGCAAGCGATCGCATCACGTCTAAGACTTCCCTCACCATTTCTGGGTCGAGGGCGGATGTTGGTTCGTCAAAAAGCATAATTTTTGGTTGCATTGCTAAGGCGCGGGCGATCGCGACTCGTTGTTGTTGACCGCCAGAGAGTTGACCTGGATATTTACGCGCTTGTTCTAAAATTCCGACTTTTTCAAGTAGCTGCATCGCAACTTCTTCTGCTCTTTTTTTCGCCCAGCGTCTTACCCAAATGGGTGCTAGGGTAACATTATCAAGTACCGTCAGATGGGGAAACAAGTTGAATTGTTGAAACACCATCCCGACTTCTTTGCGAATTGCATCGATGTTGCGTAAGTCATGGGATAGTTCAATGCCATCAATTTCAATTCTGCCCTGCTGGTACTCTTCTAAAGCGTTAAATGTGCGAATAAAGGTTGATTTCCCTGAACCAGAAGGTCCCATAATAACAACAACTTCACCACGGTAGACATTAAGACTGACACCGCGCAAGACATGGAATTTATTACTGGCATACCATTTATGGACATTCTCAGCAATGATTGCGGGTTTTTGTGGTAGCGAAGCATCTGTTTGTGTTGTAATAGTTTGCTGTGTCATTATTATTTTTCCTATATGAGTAATATGACTAATTACGAATTTGAGTTTTAGAAGTAGGGTAGGAGGGTAGGAGGGTTCTAGAGAAAAATCGCAATTAAATCTCTCCCACACTCCCACTCACCCCTCAATCCTCACCCCTTCTACCGCTGACCAACATTTAACTTGCGTTCGAGATTGCGGCTGGCTTGCGACATTCCATAGCAGAAGATCCAGTAAATTAAACCAATAAATAAGTAAACTTCGGCGTAGCGTCCGATAAATTCTGGCTGTGCCAAAATAGAGCGAGCGATTCCAGTTAATTCGAGTAAGCCAAATAGTGCTAGTAGTGAAGTATCTTTGAATAAGCTGATAAACTGACCAACAATTGCTGGAATTACAGCTTTTAAGGCTTGGGGTAACACAATCAATGAAACTGTCAAAGGTGCGCTGAGTCCTAAAGCTTTGGCGGCTTCAGCTTGTCCGCGAGGAACTGCTTGCAAACCACCACGAACATTTTCGGCAAGATACGCAGCACTGAATAGTACTAGTCCAGCGATCGCACGTAGCACCCGATCCAAATCGCGAAACCACGGTGGAAGAAACAGGGGTAGCATTACTTGAGCTAAAAACAAAATGCCGATTAATGGCAAGCCTCGGATGACTTCAATATAGAGCGTTGATAGACCACGAACAACAGGAAGCGGACTTTGCCTTCCTAACGCTAGTAACACTCCTAAAGGAAACGAAAGAAGGATACTTGTTGTTGCGGTGAGTAACGTTAATAATAGTCCTGACCAAACAGTAGTTGGGGTAGGTGCTAAACCCAAGCCTCCTTTAATCAACCACCAGACAAGAAGAAACGCAACTCCCCACATGACAGGAAGCCAACTACTAAAATTTGGTGGTAATTGCCGTCCGGCTGCATAGCCAATAGTTGCCACAAGAGCGATCGCCAGTAACCACAACCGTGATGATAATGGTATTGGTAGCAAGATGACTGCAGCAACGACGACGCTCAAAGCAATCAAAGTAGAACGACTTAACCAACGCGCATCCGTGCGACTAAAACCCCAAGCAATTCCGGCTAGACAAGCAAGGACTCCTAATGATAACCAAACGCGCCAGTAGAGTTCGGGAGGAAATCTACCAACAAAGAATAACTGCAAGTTTGTTGCAACAACATTCCACTGCGCTATATCAAACACCCAGCGCAATAAATTACTGATTCCGACAACGATGACAACAACACAAACTATCGTCAGAATGACGTTGTACCAAGTACTAAACAAGTTGACACGCATCCATTCCCAAGGCGAGGAAGCGCGACTAATTGGAGGTGCAACAGGAGGAGGTAATTCAGTTTGCATAAGTTTAAGAGAGTTTTGAGTTTTGTTAGCGTAGCGGTGCCTTAGCACGTTTTGAGTTTTGAGTTAAGACACTTCTTTGTCATAAATGCCTCAGCACCTTTTTTCGCGAATTATTCAAAACTCTTAAATCGTTATCTTTCTTTGAATTGCACAGTACGATTAAACAGGTTCATAGCCAGAGAGATAATTAAACTAATCGTGAGATAGGTAATCATGATCAGAAACATCACTTCTACTGCACGACCTGTTTGGTTAAACGTTGTTGAAGCAACAAAATAAACATCAGGAAAACCAATTGCGATCGCTAGACTTGAGTTTTTCGCAAGATTAAGATATTGACTTGTCAGTGGCGGGATAATCACGCGTAAAGCTTGAGGTAAAACAACACTCTGCATGATTCTTCCTGATTTGAGTCCTAAAGCACGCGCTGCTTCCCACTGCCCTTGAGGAACTGCCTGAATTCCGGCACGGACAATTTCGGCAATGAAACTTCCTGTATAAACAACAAGTCCCAGAAGCAAAGTTCCAAATTCAGGTGATAAACGCAGCCCACCTTCAATTTGCTCGGTATCTACTATTTGTGGCAAAGTGATACTAAACGGAATTGCACCATTGATAATGTAAGCAAGTGCGATCGCCACAACAATTGGTGCTAATGCCCACAACATCTGATTGCCACGCACGCCACGTTCTTGCATAACTTGGGTTCGCCAACGCCACACTGCGATCGCTCCAGCAATGCCTAACGCAAGTAATAATAACCATACTCCCGCACCCGTACCTCCTTGTATCCACGGTAGATATAACCCACGACTTGATAAGTAAGTAGGACCAGGAAGAGTAATTTGGTTAGCAACGTTGGGTAATTGTAAGAAGAAAGCAAAGTACCAAAAGAAGAGTTGTAAAAGTAGCGGGATGTTGCGAATTGTTTCAACATACACTAATGCTAACTGCCGCACTAACCAGTTATTTGATAATCGGGCAATTCCTGCAACTAAACCTAAAATTGTTGCTAAAACAAGCCCAACAACAATGACGCGCAACGAGTTAACGAGTCCAACTAAAATCGCTCGACCGTAACTGTCTGCTGGATTGTATGAGATGAGAGTTTCACCGATGTCGAAGGAAGCTTGCGAACCGAGAAAGCCAAACCCTAGTTGAATGCCTAATGCACGCAGATTGTAGATAACGTTATCGACGACTAAAATCACCAATAACAAAAACAGCAATACAGCAATTACTTGTCCGGCGACTCGCCAAAATCGGGTATCTCTGAGTAAATCTTTAAATTTAGGTGTATTGCGTGTAACCCGTGGACGCTGTGTAGTCATCAGTTTGATTAGTAGCTAGTGGGAGTGTTGGCGTGTGGGAGTGTTGGCGTGTGGGAGTGTTGGCGAGACGAAAATGTTATTTTTCCCTCTCACCCACCTACCCAACTACCCGCCTACCCTGTGCAAACCTGCTTCTTTTACCGGAAGGGAGGTGCATAATGTAGTCCACCATCAGTCCATAACTCGTTTTGACCACGGGGGAGATTGAGTTGCGTATCAGGACCAAGGTTGCGGTTATAGATTTCGCCATAGTTACCAACTTCACGAATTGCCCGTGCGATAAAGTCGTTTGTTAAACCTAAACCTTGCCCTAAGTCACCTTCAGTTCCTAGTAGTCGGCGTACAACTGGATCTTCACTATTGGCAAAAGAATCGATGTTTTGTGAAGTAATTCCAAGTTCTTCAGCTTCAATTAAGCCAAAGATCACCCACTTTACGGTGTCATACCATTGCGGGTCGTTATTTCTGACCGCAGGTGCGAGTGGTTCTTTGGACATGACAATCTCTAAGAGAACGTGTTCGTCAGGGTTAGGTAAAGCACTGCGTTGCGCTACTAACTGCGAGCGATCGCTAGTGACTCCTTCACAGCGTCCTTGTTGATAGGCAGCAAAGGTTGCTTTGTCGTCTTCAAAGACAATAGGTGTATACTTGACTCCTAGCTTGCGCATTTGGTCAGAAAGGTTCTGTTCAGTACTTGTCCCTGTTTGAACGCAAACTGATCTTCCCTGCAATCCTTTTAAGTCTTTGATGCCGCTATCTTGTTTAACCATCATGCCCTGACCGTCGTAAAACACTGTAGGCGCGAATTCTAAGCCAGTTGATGTATCGCGACTAATTGTCCAGGTAGTGTTACGGCTAAGAACATCAATTTCCCCTGCTTGTAATGCGGTAAATCGCTCTTTGGCATTGAGATTGCGAAAATCTACCGCTTGTGGATCGTCAAACATTGCTGCGGCGATCGCCCGACAGATATCAACATCTAGTCCGTTATATTCACCTTGTTGAGTCACATAGCTAAATCCTGGCAAATTACCACTCACGCCACAAGATAACCTGCCACGGGTTTTCACCCGATTCAATACTGCTCCTGATGCCGCACCACCTTCTTGGGCAGATAATTGGGGATATAAAAACCGACTACAACCCGATAGCGGAGCCGCCAACAGTGCTGCACTCAACAGCAGGGAACTCCATTTGAGCATATTTTTCTTCCTGTATTTCCTCGTGTCGTTATCTACACCCTTAAACTCAAGCTCAACTGCAATTTTTTATAAAAGTTAATATTGCCAATTTGACAGCCTTAACTTCGGTTTAATCTTATAATTTGATATACACGGTAAATGCAGTTGCTGATACAGTTTGTGATTTTTATTTACTAAATAGTACAGCGAAGAAATACGCTAATAGCTAATTGCTAACAGCTAACTACTAATAATGAGTTCTCCATTTATTCCTGTTATTCATTCGCTGCCTTCAGGAAAGGCTTTAATAGAAAAGGTGTTATGCTATTATCCTATAGCGACGCAAAAGTGTAAGATATACAAACGCGGTCTTAATGATACTTATTTAGTCGAAGCCGAACAAAATCATCAATACATTTTGCGCGTTTACCGCCACGGATGGCGAACCTTGGATGCAATTAATTTTGAACTAGAACTATTACATTATCTGCATAATTGCAATTTACCTGTTGCTTACCCAATTGCTAAAACAACAGGTGAATTTACACAAGCGATCGCATCCCCAGAAGGACAACGCTATGCTGCTGTTTTTTCCTATGCACCAGGTCAGGCGATAGGCAAAAATATTAATCGCGAACAAAGTCAACAATTAGGAGAAGTTGTTGCAAGTATTCATCAAGCAACAAATAATTTTACTAGTCGTTTTAGTCGTCCAGAGTTACATTGCGCGTATCTTTTAGATTGGGCAATGGCAGCAATTTCATTAATATTCCAGCATCGCAATAGTGATATCAATTATCTCTTCAATTTAAGTGCGCAAATCAAAGCTCAGTTAGTCAATTTAGCGTTACCTCAAACATCACCCTATTATGGAATTTGTATCGGTGATGTCCATTCAGAAAATGCCCATTTTGGAGGAAATCAACCAACGCTATTTGATTTTGACCAATGCGGCTACGGTTGGCGGGCATTTGATATTGCCAAATTTATTCATACAACCCACCGTTGGCAATTAGATGCCAATATTAATAAATCTTTTATGCAAGGATACCAAAAAATCCGGCAGTTGAGCCAAACTGAAGTTAACGCGATTCCTCTTTTTACACAAGTAGCACACATCTGGGTAATGGGAATTGCTTGCGCTGTCGTAGAAGAAGTTCTACCTTACGGCGAGTTTACCGAAGAATGGTTTAATAGCAAGCTAGCTTTATTAAGTAAGCTTACCTAATAGATTTTAATACTTATTGATAAAAAAATAAAATTAGTAGTTTCCTCTGAAAGTTGTAGCACTTTGTGTAAGAGACTGAAAATCATTTTATCAGCAGTTATTGTATCATTTGTATAATAAGTTAGTTTAATTTTTGTACAAATTTGTTTTTTGACTACTTGCTATATCTTTAGAAAGATGTGGCATAAATCAAATAAATATTAAGTTACACATATTACAGTATTTGGTATATTCTATTTGATAGACGCCTGTTGTTGGGCACGAAAAAATGTGTCTTCAGGTAATCAAGCGCTACTGTAATACTTGCCAACTAAATTTCAAAGTTGTTGATATTTACAATCTGAAACAATTTTTGTGAAGTTAGCTGAACTTTTTCTACTGTTTTTTAAAACATAGTAGATTTGCTAACAAATGCCGAAATTTGTTCATTCAGATAGTTAAATTTATTCCTTTGCTCATGAGTTGATCGTGAATGTTGATTGAAAAATGTTGTACCGCAAACCATTAAACAAGCTGCAAAGATTTTTAAGAAGACAAGGTTTTTTGCGTGTAGGTGTTTTTAGTGCTTTTTTCCTCGGCATCGTACTTTATAGCTGGATAGCACTATCACAGCAACCAGTAACACTGAATTTACTCATGACTGCCCCTGATGCGCAACCTTGGCAACAGGGAATTGTGAGAGACTTTGAGGCGAAAAACCCTGATATTCGCATCAATATTATTGAAGGTCCTAACGCTACTAACTTATTAGAAGATCTGTATACTTCGGCATTTATTTTGGGTGATTCTCCATATGATCTGATTAATATGGACGTGATTTGGACACCTAAATTTGCGGCTGCGGGTTGGTTGTTAGATCTGAGCGATCGCATATCTCCAGAGGAATTAGCAGAATTTTCTCCTGCTGATGTCGAAGGTAGTCGCTACGAAGGTAGGTTATATAGAATTCCGATGCGTTCTGACGTAGGGATGTTATATTACCGCACGGATTTACTCGAACAAGCCGGATTAGAACCACCAGAAACCTTTAGCGATCTAATTAAAGCCTCGCAAACATTGCAACAAAAAGACTTAATTAACTGGGGTTATGTTTGGCAAGGGCGGCAATACGAAGGACTCGTCGCTATGTTTATCGAAGTTTTAGAGGGCTTTGGTGGATTTTGGGTGAATCCAGAAAACTTAGAAGTAGGATTAGACAGACCAGAAACGCTGCAAGCGATCGCCTTCTTAAAAGACACCATACAACAAGGAATTTCGCCGCCAGGAGTGACAACATACCAAGAAGAAGAAACACGACGCTTTTTCCAAAGCGGTCAAGCTGCGTTTTTACGCAATTGGCCTTATGTTTGGCCCTTAGCACAAGAAGAGGGTTCGCCAATTGAAGGTAGAATTGCAATTAAGCCGATGGTTGCAACTCCTGGAAGAACAGGTGGTGCGTGTCTTGGTGGTTGGGGCTTAGGAATTTCCACATCGACGAGACATCCCGAAGAAGCATGGCGGGCAATTCAATACTTCACCTCTGAAGAAGCACAAAAGAACTTTATTTTGAATGCTGGTTTTGTTCCTAGTCGGCGCTCGTTATTTACCGATCCAGAAATTGTTGCTAAGTACCCTCACTATCCGCAGTTACTCGAAGTCGTGCAGCAAGCAGTATTACGTCCACCGATCGCGCAATATGCTCAAACATCGGATATTTTACAACGGTATTTGAGTGCAGCATTAACGAATCGGATGACTCCAGAACAAGCCATGCAAGCTGCTGCAAATGAAACTCGCCGCTTATTAAGTAGGGGTTAATGGTTAGAGTTTTGAGTTTTGAGTTTAAGAGAGTTGAGAAAGTTCTTCCATTCAAAACTAACCACTAGCCACTAGTCACTAGCCACTCTTTCCCTCTACATTCAACACTTTTGGAAATCTAGAACCTTTCTTTCAAACTTCGATGTTTAATACAAAGACAATTCGAGGACGCGAACAACGGACAGCATGGATTTTGATTGTACCAGCCTTGCTGATGCTGTTGTTTGTTTTTGGTTATCCCATTCTCCGTGCTTTTTGGCTGAGTCTGTTTACTCAAAACTTGGGAACGCGACTGCAACCTGTCTTTTCTGGGTTTGACAATTATTCACGCATGGCAGGAGATGGTCGTTTTTGGCAAAGCTTCTGGGTAACAATTATCTTCACGGTTTCCTCAGTTGTGTTAGAGCTAATTTTAGGATTAGCGATCGCACTTATTCTTAATCAAAAGTTTTTTGGACGCGGTTTAGTGCGGACATCAGCGATTATTCCTTGGGCTTTACCAACAGCATTAATTGGTTTAGCTTGGGCGTGGATTTTTAATGACCAATTTGGGATAGTCAACGACATCTTACTGCGGCTGGGGATAATTAATACGGGAATTAACTGGCTAGGAGATCCGACACTAGCAATGTTTGCGGTGATCTTTGCTGACGTTTGGAAAACAACGCCATTTATTAGCATTCTGCTATTAGCAGGCTTGCAATCGATTTCACCTGACTTGTACGAAGCGCACTCGATTGATGGTGCGACACCTTGGCAAAATTTCCGGCAAATTACCTTACCGCTACTGCTACCGCAAATTTTAATTGCAATGCTGTTTCGATTTGCGCAAGCGTTTGGTGTTTTCGACCTCATCCAAGTTATGACTGGTGGTGGTCCTGGTGGTGCAACTGAAGTGGTATCACTATACATCTACTCAACTGTGATGCGCTACCTCGATTTTGGTTATGGCGCAGCACTCGTCGTAGTAACATTTTTGTTGCTGATAGTAGCTGTCGCGATCGCCAGCCTCCTCCTTAATAAATTACGCGCCAGAACATCTGGTACAACTTAATTCTTCATAATCCAAAATTGCCATGACTGCAACTCCTGAAGTAGTTTCAACAACTCCTAGACAAGCCGGTGGGGCAAAGATTCCTTGGAGGAAGATATTAACAACCATCGCAGTCATACTTGTTGTCATATTTTGCTTAGCGCCAGTAATGTGGCAGGTTTTAACTTCATTCAAGGTCAATGAAGATATTGCTGCTGTCCCAACCGTGTATTTTCCAACGCGTTATACCTTAGATCACTATATCGAGTTATTTGTGCGACGCCCATTTTGGCGTTACATCCTCAATAGTGCTTTTGTGTCAATTGTTTCTACCGCACTAGCTTTAACTCTTGGCGCACCGGCTTCTTACGCGCTAGCACGGTTACGTCCTTGGGGTGGTAAAGTGATTTTGGCAGGAATTCTAATCGTTACATTATTCCCAGGGATTTTGCTATTTATAGGACTTTTAGAAATTATCCAACAATTAGGATGGGGTAATAACTACCTTGCACTGATTGTTCCCTACACTGCAATCAATTTGCCATTAACAATTTTAGTGCTGCGCAGCTTTTTTGAGCAACTACCAAAAGATTTGGAAGACTCTGCTAGGGTAGACGGCTACAACACGTTTCAAATGCTGTGGCAGATCTTACTCCCGATGACACTTCCAGCTTTAGTCACAACTGGAATTCTCACCTTTATTTTTGCCTGGAACGAATTTATCTTCGCGTTGACATTCATAACTCGTGAGGAACTCAAAACAATTCCTGTTGCCGCAGCCCAATTAGGCGGGGCTTCGGTATTTGAAATTCCTTATGGTCCGATCGCTGCGGCAACTGTTCTTGGTACATTACCACTAGTTTTGCTGGTTCTCTTTTTCCAACGCAAGATCGTTCAAGGTCTTACTGCTGGCGCTGTTAAAGGTTAGTGGCTAGTTGCTAGTCACTAATCACTAATCACTACTCCCTACTCCCTAATAAAATGGCTAGACTCGAACTCAAAAACTTAAATAAAACCTTTTCTCCTAAAGTTATTCCGGTTAAAGACGTTAGTCTCACCGTAGAAGACGGAGAATTTTTAACATTACTTGGTCCTTCAGGTTGTGGTAAGTCTACAGTGTTAAGGATGATTGCGGGACTTGAGGAACCAACACGCGGTCAAATCCGGCTGGGGGGTGAAGATATCACCTTTAGACGTCCAGGCGATCGCAATATGGCAATGGTATTCCAAAGCTATGCATTGTATCCTCATATGACTGTCTCTGAAAACCTGGCTTCAGGACTCAAACTCAAAAATATTCCCCGCGCTGAAATCAAGCAGCGTGTTGCTGAAGTTGCCCAACTTCTTGGATTAGAAGAGTTACTCAACCGCAAACCAGGTCAAATGTCTGGAGGACAACGCCAGCGGGTTGCTGTTGGTCGGGCTTTGGTGCGTCAAGCCCAAGTATTTTTACTCGACGAACCTTTAAGTAACCTTGATGCATTACTACGCGAACGTGTCCGCGCAGATCTCAAACAAATTTTTGCGACTCAAAAAGCCCCAGTGGTCTACGTTACCCACGACCAAACCGAAGCAATGACACTTTCTTCTAAAGTTGCAGTGCTAAACAACGGCTATGTTCAACAACTCGCACCACCAGATCGCATTTACAGTCATCCTGCTAACTTATTTGTTGCAGGATTTGTCGGTAGCCCGCAGATGAATCTCCTTACTTTACCTTGTCGCGGGCGTTATGCACTACTTGGAGATTTTCAAATTCCGTTATTGGATATTCCCACAGTTCCCCCACAAATTGTGTTAGGAATTCGCCCAGAAAACGTCCGTGTTGCACAACCAGAAGAAGAATATATTATCCAAGGTAGAGTCTTTTTAGTCGAACACTTGGGGATGCACAACTTAGTGAGTGTCCGTATCAATAGTTCGCATTCAGAACCGCAAACAGTACGTGCATTGTTACCCACAGACCAAGTTTGGAGTAACGAAGAAATTACTCTTGCTTTACCACCACAAAGTATTCACTGGTTCGACGTTGAGTCAGGAGATTCATTGGTGGGAAGACAAAGAGTAGAAACGATGAGTTAGTGGCTAGTGATTAGTGGCTAGAGTAATAATATCTCATTGGCTTCTCTAGCTACTTTTATTGTGATGCAGCAATTATCGAATTTACAATTTCCCTCTACTGAGCAAATTGCAGCCGTCAGAGCATATATTAAACAAAGTTGGCAAACTTTGTCACGATCGCCTGCAGATATTCTAGCTGCAGCTAATGATTCTAAAATTGAACGTAGCGAAAATGCACCTTGGCTTGTCTATGTTTCTTCCAAAGAAGACCGTTTAACAGTTGAACAATCATTACAACAAATTCTAAGTAAAGAAGAATTTGATGCCATAGAAGTTAAAACTTTACCCGCAGATTCCCAAATCCAAGAACACGGGTTACTTTATTTGCCAGGTTCCTACGTTGTTCCTGGAGGACGTTTTAATGAAATGTTTGGTTGGGATAGTTATTTTATTTTATTAGGGTTACTGCAAGATCGAGAATTAGAACTTGGGCAAAGCTTAGTCAATCAACTTGTCTACGAAGTTGAACATTACGGCACAATTTTGAATGCTAACCGTACCTATTTTTTGACGCGATCGCAGCCTCCTGTATTAACTTTAATGGTGCTAGCACTGTTTGAGCATACGCAAGATAAACAATGGTTACAATCAGTACTTCCGGCAATTGAAAAGTATTACACCTTCTGGACTACAGAACCACATCTCCACCCAGAAACAGGGCTTTCACGTTTTTTTGACTCTGGAACAGGACCCGCACCTGAAGTTATCAGTGATGAAAAAGATGATGTGGGAAGAACTCACTATGACAGAATTTTAGAGTATTATATTACACAAGAAATCGCCGGACTGGATGCGTATTATGACTCAGCAAGCGGCTTCACCGAATCATTTTACCAAGGCGATCGCTCGATGCGCGAATCAGGATTTGATTGTTCGCATCGCTTCGGATTGTTTAATCTCGAAATTACTCAATATTTACCTGTATGTTTAAATGTTTTGCTGTATCAAATGGAGCAAGACATAGCACAAATTCATCAAATCTTAAGTGAAAAATCATTAGGAAAAATATGGAGCGATCGCGCAACCAAACGCAGTCAAATTATTAATCAATTAATGTGGGACGAACAAGCAGGACTTTATTTTGATTATAACTTTGTCACGCATCAACGCAGTCAGTATGAATTTGCTACTACATTCTATCCTTTATGGGCTGGGATAGCTTCGCAAAAACAAGCTGAAAAAGTAGTGGAAAACTTATCAAAATTTTTAGCGCCAGGTGGTTTACTAACTAGTACTAATGTAACAGGCAATCAATGGGACGCGCCGTTTGGCTGGGCACCTTTACATTTAATGACCGTACAAGGTTTAAGCCGTTATCATTATCTCTCGCAAGCTAAAGATGTTGCTCAAAGATTTATGACATTAGTTGTTCGAGAATTTGAAAAATCCGGCGCAATTGTTGAGAAATACGATGTAGTTAAATGTTCTGCCAATGTCTCTGATGAAATTCGCTTTGGCTATAGTTCCAACGAAATCGGTTTTGGCTGGACTAACGGAGTATTCTTAGAACTACTTAGTTTCTTAAGTCAGTAATGAGATTAGCATTTAGCACCGCACAAGCTAATAGCTAATCGCCAACTGCTAACTACTTCACCCAAAGACAAAAATATTTATTTCTCAATTACCCATGACAATTTTACAATTTACTGAGTTACTTGCTTCTTGTGATTTCAACGGTAATTTTGCCACCAAAATCAGGAATTGGGGCAGCGAGTTTTGTTAAGCGAACTTGAACTTGTTTGACGCGATCAGATTCTAGAATAGATGTAGTGATCGCATCCACCAAGCGCTCGATCAACGCATATTTTGAGGTTTTAACCAAGTGCTGCACGTCATTAATCACGCTACGGTAGTCAAGAGTATCCTCAATCGCATCACTCTTACCTGCTACGGATAAATCCAACCATAGCGTCAAATTTACCTCAAACCATTGACCCAAAACCTGTTCTTCGGGCAAATAACCTGTGTAACCGTAGCAGCGAATTCCTGTTAAATGAAAACAGTCCATGAAAAGATATCTCCTGTAGCGATTTAGGATAGATAAGGTAAGAGGTGAGTGGCTAGGGATGAGTGGTTAGTTGATTAAGAAAGAGTGATGACTTCTCCTCATTATCTCAACTTCCGCATTCTAAACAACTCTAGGCTGCAATTCTCGTTTAAGTGTGGTTACTGTAGTGATTGATTGGCGAAATACAAATTCTGTCTGGGGTTCGATATTAGCAGAGACTTTTGGGCGGCTAGGATTAACAACAGCCGTGATTTGTCCAGGTTCGCGATCTACACCACTAGCGATCGCCTTTGCCCAAACTGATGGAGTTGAAGCAATACCTATTTTAGACGAACGTTCCGCAGCATTTTTTGCATTGGGAATTGCTCGTCAAGCAGGACGCCCAGTAGTATTAGTTTGTACCTCAGGAACCGCTGCTGCAAATTTCTACCCCGCAGTTATTGAAGCACGAGAAAGCCGAGTTCCTCTCATCATCCTCACCGCAGATCGTCCCCCAGAACTACGTGATTGTCATTCAGGACAAACAATCGATCAAACAAAGTTATACAATACATACCCCAACTGGTACGCTGAATTAGCACTACCTTCATTAGATATTGAAATCTTGGCGTATCTACGCCAAACACTGATTTATGCATGGGAGCGGTCGCGCTATCCTGTTGCTGGAGTAGTACATCTCAACATCCCCTTTCGCGATCCTTTAGCACCCATCCCCGACACCACCGCAGCTGCATTACGATCGCAATTCAATCCACAAAACTTCTTCAACAGCATCCAATTACCAATTACCAATTACCAATTACCAATTCCCCATCCTAAAGAATGGAAACAATACGAGCGCGGAATTATCATCGCCGGAATTGCCCAACCACAACAACCACGCGAATATTGTGGTGCGATCGCCCAACTTGCTAAAACGCTCAAATTTCCGGTACTCGCCGAAGCACTTTCCCCAGTCAGAAACTACGCGGATCTCAATCCTTATTTGATTTCTACCTACGATTTGATTGTGCGCAATCCGCAACTAGCACAACAGCTACAACCAAAAATCGTGATTCAAATCGGGGAACTTCCCACAAGTAAAGATTTGCGTCAATGGTTAAGCGTTACCCAACCCCAGCGCTGGATTGTTGATTCTTGCGATCATAATCTCGATCCACTGCATGGCAAAACAATTCATTTACGAACCACAGTAGAACAGCTAGCGCAATCTATCGAACCGAAAGCACCAACTCCATATTTACAGTTGTGGTGTGATGTGGAAGCTAAGGTAAGGTTGGCATGCGATCGCACAATGACGGAAATTGAGCATTTATTTGAAGGTAAAGCTGCCTGGTTACTGTCGCAAGTTCTCCCATCAGAAACACCCTTATTTATCGCCAATAGTATGCCCGTACGCGATATGGAGTTTTTCTGGAAACCGAGTAATTCTAATATCCGCCCATTTTTTAACCGTGGTGCCAATGGTATTGATGGCACATTATCAACTGCCTTAGGAGTAGCACATCGCAATCAAAGTAGTGTGTTACTAACAGGCGATTTAGCTTTATTACACGACACCAACGGTTTTTTAATCAAAAATAAGTTTGCTGGACGTTTAACCATTGTTCTGATTAACAATAATGGCGGTGGTATTTTTGAAATGTTACCTATTTCTAAGTTTGAGCCACCCTTTGAAGAGTTCTTTGCTACACCACAAAATATAGATTTTGCTCAACTATGTGCTACTTACAATGTAGAGCATGAGTTAATTGATTCTTGGGAACAATTGCAAAAAAAAATAAATCCACTTCCTACAACAGGAATTAGAGTGTTGGAATTAAAAACCAATAGAAAAGCCGATGCGCAGTGGCGAAAAGAGAATTTAGGAAAGCTTGCAGCGATTACTATGTGAAATTATTTTTCTTGATAAATTGAATATGCGCTCATAACATAGCATTCCAAAGTTGACTTACCTTACTTTGCACTCTTCGCCAATCTTCTAGTGTTAATATTCCTAAGCGGCGCTCAACCAGACGCTTTTCTAGCGTTGCTATCTTATTTACCCGAACTACTGAGGCAAGTCGTAAACCTGATTGTTGCCAATCTAAAAGCTCTACATCAAACATTCCCTGAGTGATTTGACTTGTTATCCGAGCAACAATGATATCTTCATCACCAGTATCCAGCAGTACCAGTGCTGGACGACGTTTTAACTCAGTAGCATTAGCAAAAGGGAATGATAGCAGGATTATATCTCTCGACTCATAGCTTTGCATGAGTTACAGTGTGTCGTAGATATTATCTGACTGCTCATATCCAGCAAAGAATTGCTCTGCTGTCAGCTTAGACCAATCTGCTTGTGAAGAATCTGTTTGTTCGTTAACTAGAATAATAACCTTCACTTCTTGATTGCTTGGCAAGATTTCTAGCAGCCAGTCAGGAATTTTGATTCCCTCAGACGTAACTTTGGCACTCGATTCGTATGCTTTCACTTTGCACTCCTGAAATATTGTGTGCAGTTATTTTTGCTTGCCTCATTGTTCAACCAATACAGTTTTTCAACAACTGCACAAAACGAGCGATCGCTTTCATTAACAAAGTTACAGCATTTTCTAATGTAGTCCTACTTCACTCACTCTAAAAATTCGATTCCGTACTTACGAGCAATTGTAGCCATCGATTTGTTATCCGAGAACTTTGGAATTGTAGAAGCAGATGTTTCATCTGTGACTCGGTTTCCCAAGCTGTTGCTTATCTCATATTCAAACTTTTGAAACCAAAGTTGCCCTGGGTTTCCTGCAATTGAGGTAAAAAGTAAGTACTTTCCTGGAGTTGTCCCAACATTTTTGTAGGCGTGAGGCGCACCAGAGGGAATATGAATGAAGTCTCCAGTAGTAGCTTTAACTGTGTCTTCTGGTGAAGCACCATAAAACTCAAATTCTCCATCGACAATGTAAAAAACTTCTGGTGGATGTTTGTGCAAAGGTGGTCCTGATTGCGGAGCAGCCGTAATTTCGATAACTGACAGTTCTCCTGGAGTGTCCTCACTGAGAGTTTTGAATGTGATAAAATCGCCTCCAACTTGAAATCTTTCACCTTCTCCAGGTTGAATCAATTGAATAGGTTGATTTGATGTGGAAGGGATGGCAATCGCTGCCGATGCATTCAGCGGCATTACAAGTATTAAAACAATGAATAGGACAAAAGCAATAATCGTTTTTTTCATTTCTCAGAATTAGAAGATTTCTTAAGAGAATACTGCTCTTACGCACTCATGTCTTGCGAATTATTGCAAAATTTGTCGCCATCTTGCACAACTTACAAACCGTCTCGGTAGACTTTCGGTGTAATACCAACGTAGCGATGAAACAGATGAGTAAAGTGACTTTGGCTTTGAAATCCAACAAGATGGCAAATTTCGACAATTGACAAGTTTCGCTGGGCTAATAGCTGTTTAGCTTTTTCAATACGACAGGTGGTTACATATCGATGTAACGTAACTCCCATTGATCGTTTGAATAGTCGGATAAGATAATACTTGCTTGTTTGGGCAATACTTGCTAGCTCGTCAAGGCTCAACTCGTGCTCAAGGTTACTATGAATGTAATCAATGACTTGCCGTAACTGATACTTGGACAAACCGCCTGGAGTTTGTGTGAATGATGTCCAGTGAGCGTGATGTCTTAAAAGTTGTATCGTTAAAGTTGCCATCATCGACTCAAGATAAAGCTTTCCCCCCAAACCCTGGCTTTGTAATTCGGTTTTCAACGCTAAACCAATTTGATGAATAAGAGAATCTTGACGTTTGTAATGAGGTATTAATTCCAGCTGATAGCGATCGCTCAACCCCAACACCATTTGCTGCATATAAACAGGCTCTAACTGCAAAAGTAGAAATTCAATTGGTCGATCCCAAATGACTCGACGATTCATCCCTATCGGCAAAACCGTAAAGTTTCCCGTGTCCATCTGACTTTGCTGATAACATCCGTCGTACCACTGTTCCACATTGTAAGAATTGCCAAGATTGAGGATAATTCTGTGTTCCGTCAGTAAACAGGATTCTGGTAGCTCATAGGCAGGTTGTTGAAAAAGCTCAACAACAAAACGATCGAGCGTTGCTCTACCTAAGCAAAGCCGAGATGATGCAGTGCTAATTTCTTCATTCATAGGATGCTGCTTATCTCTTCTGCAACTTAATCCTATTGATAAAACATCTTAGACGATTGCATAAGTCTATACTATTTCGGCAGAGTGCATAATAAAGTCACTTAGAGAATAAAACCTGCGCTAAAATTCTCAAACTGGAAGCGCGATCGCACACTCTATGCAAAACTGGCAAACGGCTAAAACCTACGAAGATATCCTTTACCACAAAACTGACGGTATCGCCAAAATTACAATCAATCGTCCGCACAAGCGAAATGCGTTTCGTCCCAAAACTGTGTTTGAACTTTACGATGCTTTTGTTGATGCGCGTGAAGATACGAGCATTGGTGTTGTTTTATTTACCGGTGCAGGACCACATACAGATGGTAAATATGCATTCTGTGCGGGGGGCGATCAAAGCGTGAGAGGAACTGCAGGCTATGTTGATGATGATGGTGTGCCTCGGTTGAATGTATTAGATTTACAGCGTTTAATTCGTTCGATGCCGAAAGTCGTCATCGCCCTTGTTGCTGGGTATGCGATCGGTGGCGGGCACGTACTACATCTGATTTGTGACTTAACTATTGCTGCAGATAACGCAGTATTTGGTCAAACAGGTCCCAAAGTTGGTAGCTTTGATGGTGGGTTTGGTGCAAGTTACCTCGCCCGCGTTGTGGGACAAAAAAAAGCGAGAGAGATTTGGTTTCTCTGTCGCCAATATACAGCAGCCCAAGCATTGGAAATGGGTTTAGTTAACTGCGTTGTGCCTGTAGAACAATTAGAAGCCGAAGGAATTCAATGGGCAAACGAAATTCTAGAAAAAAGCCCGATCGCAATTCGCTGTCTCAAAGCAGCATTTAATGCTGATTGTGACGGTCAAGCTGGTTTACAAGAACTTGCCGGAAACGCAACTTTACTCTACTACATGACTGAAGAAGGAGCCGAAGGAAAACAAGCTTTCTTAGAAAAGCGCAAACCCGATTTTCGTCAATACCCTTGGCTACCTTGAGAAGGGGTGAGGGGTGTGGGATGAGGAGTGAGGGAAAGAAAATGTCGGCTTGCTTCTAATGAAGTATGGTTAGATTCACAAAATATTGTCGATGGTTTAGGCACAAGTGCTGGCTCATCGGGCACAATCATAACTTTCTTAAGATCCCACGACGGGGCAAAAGCTGGAAGTGATAATTCACAAGCTTTCCAACTTCCTTGAACTGGTGCTCCCAACAGTTGACAACACCCACCACGCCTTCCTTCTGGTTGATAATAGCGACAGTAGCGACAGGCAGAAGTTGGATTTACATTTTTCATAGGAATGCTGTTTAGCAATTGTCTATCGCCTGTTATTGTGCCGCTATATAAATATTTCTTAAAGTCAGCAAATGATTAATTGGTATGGCTTTCAGCTATTTTTCTAAAACAGAAAATTCATGATTTCTTTATATTCTTGTTATATTGCGATACAAATGTATGAGTGAAAGGCTACAGCTTTTGATTAAAACAACCAAGGGATCAGCAAGAAACAAAATAAACTCCTTTACAGACCCAGCTAAAATTTATTAAAAATCGGTATAAATATGGATAGATTTAGATGAATACTATGAGGTAAAATGTATTTTCCAGTAAATCCGGCATTGACATTTTTAAGGTTTTTTGATATGAGGCTCAATATTGAATTGTCCAAACACTCAATAACTAGGCTAATTGATTGATTTGATTAGTTGTTTACCATCTTTTAGCAGCACAAAAAGAGCATACTTCCCATCGCTGTAGTTCTCCAGGTGGAGTAGGAGATTGACATTGAGGACAAAGTGGTAACCCTTGCGATCGCGATCGCGTCGTCTCTTGCCAATGTTGAAACGCAGCACGCGGATTTTGAATAGCAGCCTGCGCTTTATTTTTACGACTACCCGCTGTGACAATATAGCTAGGGTGAGCGTTTTTTGCTGGAGTATCTTTTTTATCTACTTGCGATCGCTGCCATCCTGCTGTAGAAAAACGAATATCGGTTAAGGGATCTAGTAAATAAGGGTTGAGTTTCGTTAAGATGCGCTGGCGTTCAAAAGTAAGAGTTTGCGCCCAAGCCGCGCTAGATGTTGCCACCCACAGTATATTGCGTTGAATCGAAAGTGGTCGCGTATGCGATGCAACAGCAACACCAACAACATCAGACCAACACTTGACAACACGTTGCAACGGTTGCTCATGCCAAGCAGTTTGCTCAATAAAAGCACCCACGAGTTGCTCAAGGGATTTGAAAGACATTTTTGATAGGTGCTAAGAGGTGGAGGTTACGGAGAGAAAAGGTACGATACCATGATTTTAATACTCCGACTAAGATGTTACCAATTTGGTGAGTTGCGGTCGGAACGGGCAAGATGCAGCTTTTGTAACCAAATGGAGAGCCATCATGGGACTGATTGACCGCATCGGGCGGGTATTTAGAGCGAATGTCAATTCTATAGTCAGTAACGCAGAAGATCCTGAAAAAATTTTAGAGCAAACAGTCTCACAGATGCAGGACGATCTGGTACAACTGCGGCAAGCGGTAGCAAGTGCGATCGCCACGCAAAAACGCACAGAACGCCAGGCACAACAAGCAGAACTTACTGCTGAAGAATGGTATCGTCGCGCTCAACTAGCGTTACAACAAGGAAATGATACCTTAGCCCGCGAAGCCTTGACAAAGCGCAAGTCTTACCAAGAAACTGCCACCGCCATGCAAGCGCAAATTGAACAGCAAAATTCAATAGTAGCTCGCATGAAAAAGGACATGCAGACACTAGAAAGCAAAATATCTGAGGCAAAAACCAAAAAAGATATGTACATTGCACGAGCGCGTTCTGCACAAGTAACAGCAAGACTCAATGAAACCCTAGGCGGAGTTAATACTAGTAAATCATTAGGAGCTTTTGAGCGCATGGAAGAAAAAGTCATGCAACTCGAAGCCCAGTCAGATCTCATCGCCGAAATGGGAACTGACGATTTACAAAAACAATTTGATACTCTCGCAGCAGGTGATGATATTGATGATGAACTCGCGCAAATGAAAGCACAGCTTACAGGAACGCCAAATTTGCCTCAGTTACCTGCTCCTACTAAAGATAGAGATATCGAGCGTAGGGAATAGCATTTTGGATAAATTAAGCAAGTGAAAGCAAATATAACTTAAAGGCTGGTAATTGGTAACTGGTGACTGGTAATTGGTAAATAGCTTTGTCTGCTCTTTATTCCCATTACCTAAGATAAAAGAGAAGCTCTTTTAATTTCGGTGTTGAACTAAATAACATAGTATTGCACCACGTTATAACCTCAACCTATCTTGCACACCTTAAGAGAACAAAGTTATGGGATTATTTGATCGGATCAGTCGGGTTGTCAAATCTAACCTCAACGACATGGTTAGCAAAGCTGAAGACCCAGAAAAGATGTTGGAACAGTCACTGCTGGAAATGCAGGAAGACTTGGTTCAACTACGTCAGAGTGTCGCCCAGGCGATCGCAGCACAAAAACGCACTGAGCAACAATATAATCAAGCTCAGAATGAAGCAAATAAGTGGCAGCGCAATGCACAGTTAGCACTGCAAAAAGGTGATGAAAATTTAGCACGCCAAGCACTTGAGCGCAAAAAAAACTATGCAGAAACTGCCAATGCCTTACGCGGTAGTTTAGATCAGCAAACAGGTCAAATCGATACGCTCAAGAAAAACTTAATTGCTTTAGAAAGTAAAATTTCTGAAGCAAAAACGAAAAAAGATATGCTCAAAGCACGCATTAGTGCTGCGAAAGCACAAGAGCAACTTCAAGGTGCTGTTGGCAGAATGGGAACAAGTAGTGCCTCGGCAGCCTTTGAGCGCATGGAAGAAAAAGTCATGTTGCAAGAAGCCCGCGCCCAATCAGCGGCTGAGTTAGCAACAGATAATCTTGAAAGTCAGTTTGCCGCGCTAGAAGCAGGAAGTGATGTTGATGATGAATTAGCAGCACTCAAAGCGCAAATGTCCCTCCCAGGATCTTCACCGCAACAATCACTACCACCATCAGAACAGCCCTCTAAATCTCAATCTGAGCCAGTTGACGCCGATTTGGAAGAATTGAAAAAACAACTAGATCAACTCTAAATCAGCAATTATTAACTTGATAAGATGTAAGCCTTGATAGATACCTTGATGCAAAGGAACAATCAGGGCTTAGCTACCGCACTTGTCAAATTTTGTCTTCTACAATGTTTGTAAAGCTGCAAAACAAGTCAAAATACTGTAGTCAGTAATTTTGTTTGAAGAATAACGCCATGAGCAGCGTCACTACAATATCAGATCAAGAATTTGAAACCGAAGTTTTGCAAACAAACCAGCCAGTATTAGTTTACTTTTGGGCTTCCTGGTGTGGTCCTTGTCGTTTAATGTCGCCAACAATTGATTGGGCAGCAACAACTTATAGCGATCGCCTAAAAGTTGTCAAAATGGAAGTAGACCCCAACCCTGAAACTGTCAAGCAGTATCAAGTTGAAGGTGTACCGGCACTGCGACTATTTCAAAATCAAGAAGTGTTGGAAGCAAGCGAAGGTGTTATTCCAAAACAAAAATTGATTGATATCTTAGAAAATCATCTGTCTACTTAAGGCTAGAGCAACACTGCTATTACTGCTGCGCGGAGTCATAAATGATGTGATTACAAGATGAAATGGCTTCACACTTGAGATAAAGCCCCTAAATTGTAAGTTTTGAGCGCAACTCAAAACTTTGAAACTATGTATCGGGTTAACTCAAAACTTAAAACTCAAAACTCAAAACTTTTATGGAGTTTGCCAAGCGTTTAGAATATCTCCAAGCAAATGTCTTTGCAGATATGGATCAAGCAAAGGCAAGAGCAATCGCAGCAGGAAAAGACTTGATTGACTTGTCGTTAGGATCTTCAGATCTTCCAGCTGCCCCCCATGTTCTTGATGCGATCGCTCAATCTTTACCAGATCGCAGCACTCATGGTTATTTGCTGTTTCACGGTACTCGTGCATTTCGGGAAGCTGCTGCAAGTTGGTATACTCAAAAATTTGGGATTCCTGTCGATCCAGAAACCGAAGTACTACCGTTAATTGGTTCCCAAGAGGGTACGGCGCATTTACCACTTGCAGTATTAAATCCAGGTGATTTTGCTTTGTTACTCGATCCTGGCTATCCTTCACACGCTGGTGGTGTCTACTTAGCAAGTGGACAAGTTTACCCGATGCCATTACGGGAAGAAAACGGATTTTTACCAGTATTTGCAGATATTCCCTCTCCCGTACTCGCACAATCACGGATGATGGTACTAAGCTATCCCCATAATCCCACAAGTGCGATCGCTCCTTTGGTATTCTTCCAAGAAGCTGTCGCGTTTTGCCAACAGCATAATCTTGTCTTAGTTCACGACTTTCCTTATGTCGATCTCGTTTTTACCCAAGCAAGTCAGAATTCCCAATCTCTAGCACCCTCGATTTTTCAAGCCGATCTCGAAAAATCTGTATCGATTGAGTTTTTTACACTCTCGAAATCATATAATATGGGCGGTTTTCGTGTTGGGTATGCAATTGGTAATGCCAAGCTAATTCGAGCATTACGTCAAGTCAAGGCTGCAGTTGATTTTAACCAATATCGCGGAATTTTAAACGGTGCGATCGCTGCTTTAACTGGTTCGCAAACTCAAGTTGCAACAGTAGTCGATACTTTTCGTCAGCGACGTGATGCGTTTGTCAATGCTTTGCATCGCATCAACTGGCAAGTGCCTACTCCACATGCCACAATGTATGTCTGGGCAAAGCTACCTAAGTCACAAGACAATTCTATTAAGTTTTGTACTCAACTTGTTGAAGCTACAGGCGTCGCCGCCTCTCCTGGTGCTGGCTTTGGTAAATTTGGTGAAGGTTATGTCCGATTTGCTTTAGTACATGACCCAACTATATTAGAAACAGCTGTTGAGCGAATTGAGATGTTTCTACATTCTCCTTAAACTTGTCGTGTTGAATAATAAATGCTTAGCTATGCAATGAGCAATGAAATACGTTGCTATATTTGCTTTGCTAATGTTATATCTTGCACCAAGCCTTACGAATGAAATTCGCGGCTATACAAACTCTTTCCGCCTGCGCGGAATAACAAAAAATCGAGGTTTTTGTAACCTGCGTAAGCAGGTTTTATCTGATTAGCTGCGGTTTCAACCGCTAAGTGCAAGATGTGAACTAATCGCACTTATCAGGAGTTATCTTGCTAGAAAAAGTATTTTTGCTGATATGTAGCTTTTCCATTTTTTTAGGTATATAACTGTTGAATAAAGATAAAAAAATAATAAATGTTTTTTTGTACTCAATAAATTTTCAAGAAAACATGCTAATTCTATGACACAAGGAGAAATCTTTTCATAAATGTTACGGTTAGAAACCACTATATCCCAAAAAAACTTGTGAGCAGCGAACAGCAAAGTTCTACAGATGACACAGGTGCCATAATCTCATCCTCTACTACCCGTACCAAAATTCTTATCGTAGAGGATAATGATTTGAATCGCCAAATGCTTGATGATTACTTAAGTTTTTGCGGCTATGAGATATTAAGCTTAGCCGATGGCACTTGCTTTTTTCAAAAAATGACAGAGTTTCAACCCCAACTTATTTTGTTGGATCTGAAGTTACCAGATATTGATGGATATAGCTTACTTGAGAACATTCAGCAAAGAAGCAACTGGCGGCATCTTCCCATATTTGTTGTTTCTGCCTTTGCGTTCAGTGCAGATCAACAACGTGCATTGAGGCTAGGAGCAACGAGGTATTTTGTTAAGCCAGTGAATCTGACAGAGTTAAAACAGGCTATTAAAGAAGAATTATCTGCTTTCAATCAATAGAATAGTTGATTTTTTGCTATTTTGTTTTCTGTTCGCTAATAAACTCTTCTACTGTTTGGCTAAGGTTTTGCAAATCTTTGCTAACACTAGCAATATTTGCTTCTAGTTGTGCCAATAATAAAACTGTTGTTTGCAGTTGATTGAGACTGCGATCAATCGTGCTGCGATATTGAGACTCAAATTCTTCCAAATTCATGGCTATGCTTTAGGTAGTAGTGAAGCTTATAAGTATAAAAGTTTATATTTTAGCGTCTAGATACTAATCTATGCTTTAGCAATAAAAATGTCAGTCTTACTTGCTCCTACTTGCGATAATTTCATGTTTGCAAGCCTGAATTTGATGGCAACTTTAAACGCAAAGTTTTCAAGTATTATATCAAACCATAATTTAAATTAAAATCAGTAGTATCACTAAAAAACCTGAATAACAAAATGCTGTGGTTCACCCTAGGATTGATGTAGGGAGATCAGTAGATCTGCATAATTCAACTAAAAATGCCAACTATTAGGATTATGAATCAAGGTTCAGTGGTCAAAAATTATTTCTCAAGCTTTTGAGATTCTACAAGCTGTCATCGTCCCTTAGTAAGTAACATTACAAATTTTTCAGATTGAAACAGATAAAGCTTCTCTCATCAGCCAAAGGTGTAATTTAACGAATTTTCAATTCTCTGATTAACAATGACATCGGATACACTGTCAGAATCACCAGTCACAAAAACACTGCCACTCGTCAAAGAACCAGAACGTTTGGCGCAGCGTTTAAAAGAAATTCCTGCCGAGCCAGGTGTATATTTAATGCGTGATGCCAGCGATCGCATTATGTATATCGGTAAATCACGGAAACTACGATCGCGGGTGCGTTCTTATTTTCGGGAATCACAGAAGTTGAGCGATCGCATCGCGATGATGGTGCGGCAAGTCACTGAAATTGAATTTATAGTCACGGATACTGAAACCGAAGCTTTAGCCCTTGAAGCCAACTTAATCAAGCAGCACCAGCCTTATTTCAACGTCTTACTCAAAGACGATAAAAAGTATCCCTATGTCTGTATTACTTGGTCAGAAGAATATCCCCGCATTTTCATCACGCGCAACCGCCGTCAAGGTAAAAAAGAAGATAAATTTTATGGTCCCTACACTGACTCGCGGTTGTTACGCACTATCCTGCGTCTGTCCAAACGAATTTTTGCTTTGCGACAACGTCCCCAACCACTGTTTAAAGATCGCCCGTGTCTCAACTACGATTTAGGGCGCTGCCCTGGAGTGTGTCAACAGTTAATTTCTCCTGAAGAATACCGTAAAACTGTCCAAAAGGTAGCAATGGTATTTCAGGGCAGAACTCAAGAACTGATTGATATTCTCACCCAACAAATGCACAAATCAGCAGAAGCACTGAATTTTGAATCAGCAGCCCGAATTCGCGACCAAATTACTGGATTAAAGTCGCTGGGTGCAGAACAAAAGGTATCGTTGCCCGATGATACTGTATCGCGCGATGCGATCGCCCTCGCCGCAGATGACAAACTTGCTTGTGTTCAGCTATTTCAGATTCGTGCGGGACAATTAGTAGGGCGTTTAGGATTTGTTGCAGATGCTCATGCTGAACCTGGAGCAATTCTAGAGCGAGTTTTAGAGGAACATTACCAAACTGCTGATTCAGTCGAGATTCCCATCGAAATTGTGGTGCAACACGAGTTACCCGATGCCGAAATGTTAGCAACTGTGTTGAGCGATCGCAAAGGGCGGAAAGTGACGATTGTTGCGCCGCAGCGGGCGGTTAAAGCTGAATTGGTTGAGATGGTAGAACGTAATGCGGAATATGAATTAGAACGAACACAGAAATTGAGCGATCGCAATACGCAAGCAATGGAGGATCTTGCAGCCATTGTTGATTTACCTGATTTACCACACCGCATTGAAGGTTACGATATTTCTCATATTCAAGGCTCAAATGCTGTAGCGTCTCAAGTTGTCTTTGTTGATGGTTTACCAGCAAAACAGTACTATCGCCACTATAAAATTAAGAATCCGACAGTCACATCTGGTCACTCAGATGATTTTGCCAGTCTTGCCGAAGTGATTGGGCGACGTTTTCGTAAATATGCTCAAGATCCACAATTACAACGTGCAGGAAATCCTGATTGGCCCGATCTTGTGATGATTGATGGTGGTAAAGGACAGCTATCCTCGGTTGTGGCTGTATTGCAAGAAATGAATTTGATGGATGAATTGCGGGTTGTCAGCCTTGCTAAGCAACGCGAAGAAATTTTCTTACCAGGGGAATCGCAGCCTCTACTCACAGAAGCTGAACAACCAGGAGTACAACTTTTGCGGCGACTACGTGATGAAGCACACCGCTTTGCTGTAACATTTCATCGTCAACAGCGGAGTGACAAGTTACGGCGATCGCGCTTAGACGAAATACCTGGTTTGGGGTATCACCGCCAAAAGCTGCTTTTAGCTCATTTCCGCTCAATTGACTATATTCGTCAAGCTAATCCTGAACAGTTAGCAAATGCACCAGGTATCGGTTCTCACCTAGCTCAAGAAATTTATGATTATTTTCATCCTTCTTAAGGTAGAAATTAGTTGCTGTATTTTTGGTAACTGCTGATATTCCAAGTATCAGCATTTTCACCGTGTATAAATCACAGATGCCTTATGGCTTTCTTTGAGGCTACTACAAACAAAGTGTGCTTCCGCTATCAGCAATTTGATGAATAAGTCTACAGAGGCGGGAAAAGTTTATCTAGCGGCAGATTCATTCACGTAAGAATCGAATCTATCCTCAGACAGAACCGAAATCTTAAGTAAATATTAAATATGGATATGGAAAGCGCCACTGTAAGGCAAATTAGAGATTGTTTTGTAGTATAGATAACACTCTTTGCAAAATAATTTAATTAAAGTTAAATTTCTACTTTAATTAGACTAAACCAGTACAATTCAAAAGATATTTCATTGGGGATCAGCAAGAATAAAAGTAAGTTCTAATTTTTCGTATTAATTTCTACGCCCAAAGTGATATGACAACTTTCCTTATACAATGGCAATCTAGATATAGGAAACATATATTTCTTAAATAAATAAGGTGTGATTTATCTACTAATTTAAGATTTGTTGCTTTTTGTTTAATCCTGTATGTTCATTAAGTGCCGAGTTTAATTTTCTTTTTTAAAAATTGCTTGCTTCAAGAGGTTTAAAATGCTTGTACAAAAAATTCGGTGTCCTAATTGCGGTAGTGAGGGCGAACGCCATCATATTACTCAAAGTCGTTTGATTCGGACACAATGCTCCTGCTGCGATTACTTGATGGTGACTTGTGCTGAAACAGGTAAAGTAGTAGAAGCTTACGCGCCAGGTGTTGACGCACATCGTTTAAAATTGCGTTGTCCGCAGTTGTCCACAAGCAGCATCAGCCTCCAAACCACGCGAGTAACGCACGCTAACCGCAATCTGATGTTCATGCAAGACGTCAACGAAAGCTTGAATTCCTCGAAAACTGGGACGTTGATAGGTCGCTTCCCGAATGGGGTTGTAAGGGATTAAGTTAACGTGAGTTTGAAACCCTCGTAGCAGCTGAGCTAACTCGGCTGCTTGTTTTGTCATATCATTAACTCCAGCAAGGAGAATATATTCAAAAGTAATCCGACGACCTGTTATTTGTACATATTGGCGGCACTCATCAATTAAATTCTCTAATGGATAATGACGCGCGCTCGGAATCAGTTTTTCTCGCAATGCTTGATTAGCAGCATGAAGGCTTACCGCGAGTGTGACTTGTAGCTGATGCTGTGCTAAGCGTAAGATATGTCCAGGAATGCCAACAGTAGAAAGCGTCATACAGCGCTGTCCAATACCAACATCTTGATTGAGCGATCTAATCGCTGCAACGACATTGGGAGTATTCAGCAATGGTTCACCCATACCCATAAACACGATATGACTGACACGTCGTTGAAAGTCTTCTTGAACTGTGAGAACTTGATCGATAATTTCATGAACGGCTAAGTTACGCATAAAGCCGCCTTTCCCCGTAGCACAAAAATCACACGCCATTGGGCAACCAACTTGTGTAGAAACACAAACCGTTAGGCGCTTTTCTGTAGGAATACCAACAGTTTCAACAATCTTGCCATCAGCTAATTGTAGGAGATACTTGACAGTTTCATCCGGTGCGACAGAACGATAGTGAATTTGCGATCGCCCAATTGCAACATCAGCAACCGCAGCACGCCATGTTTTAGGAAATACAGAAATATCACTCAGCGATCGCACGCCCTTTTTGTAAATCCATTCATATAACTGTCGCCCGCGATAAGTAGGTTGTCCTTGAGCAACTACCCAGTCAGTCAACTCAGATAAACTTAAACCTAGTAGGGGAGAATCTGGATGCTTTTGTTGCGTTGTCAGTGGAACTGTTTCTAACTCACGATCAATACTTTTACTACTCATAATTGAATTTTAAATTGCAACAAGCCTGTTATTGAAATAGTTTTAGTTCGACATATACGACATTAACGTAATTTCACTACTTACGATGGCAACTTCCCTCGCCCCTCACTCCTCGCCCCTCACTCCTCTTATGATGTAGTAACAACCAATTCAAAGTGTTGCTAATGACACTAGTTTTTCCTTTAGCACAGTTTGCCTCTCCTGGCCCTATTTTCATTGATATCGGACCAATTACAATTCGCTGGTATGGTTTACTAATCGCTTCAGCCGTATTGATTGGAATTACACTTTCCCAGTATCTTGCCAAGCAACGCAAAGTTAATCCTGATTTGATTGGTGATTTGGCAATTTGGTTAGTGATCGGGGCAATTCCTGCTGCTCGTTTATATTATGTTTTATTTGAGTGGTCAGAATACGCCCAAAATCCAGAACGAATTATTGCGATTTGGCAAGGCGGTATTGCAATTCATGGAGCGATTATTGGTGGTTTGCTTGCCGCATTAATTTTCGCACGTATTCGGCGAGTCTCCTTTTGGCAGTTAGCAGATTTAGTTGCACCATCGCTGATTTTAGGACAAGCGATCGGACGTTGGGGTAATTTTTTCAACTCTGAAGCTTTTGGTAGTCCGACAAATTTGCCTTGGAGATTGTATATTCCTCCGCAAATGCGTCCGCCAGAACTTGCCAATTTTGCTTACTTCCATCCCACCTTTTTGTATGAATCGTTGTGGAATTTGATGGTATTTGCATTGTTGATAACTCTTTTCATGAGAGATGTGCAGGGTAAGCAACGCCTCAAGACTGGCACACTATTTCTAACTTATCTTGTTGCCTACAGCCTTGGGCGAGTTTGGATTGAAGGGCTACGTACTGATAGCTTAATGCTAGGACCACTACGCATAGCACAAATAGTGAGCTTAACAGGAATCGCAATCGGATTAGCAGGCTTGGTGTGGCTGTATGTCTATAAACGTGCTTTACCTGATGTGGTGGAAGAAGGGGCGAGGAGTGAGGGATGAGGGGGTAGAATCAATATTCTATACTCACGTTTACTAATGAATAACTCAACAATATTGCTATCACCAAAAGTTTATCTTGTAGGTGCAGGTCCAGGCGATCCTGATTTATTGACGATTAAAGCACAAAAGATTCTAGCACAGGCAGATGTCATCTTATTTGCTGATTCGCTTGTACCGCGCGAAATCTTGCAGTATTGTCGCTCAGATGCAGAAATCATCCGCACGGCGAATAAAACTTTAGAAGATATTTTGCCTGTCATGGTGGAACGAGTGCGATCGCATAAATCAGTTGTGCGACTTCAATCAGGCGATCCGAGTCTCTATAGTGCTATTCACGAACAAATGCAAGCCTTAGCCGAAGCTGAAATTCCCTTTGAAGTCATTCCTGGAATTAGTGCTTTTCAAGCTGCCGCTGCTAAACTCAACGTTGAGCTAACAATTCCTGGAAGTGTACAGACTATCATCCTAAGTCGCATTAGTGGACGGACACAAGTCCCCGAAACAGAAGAATTAGCTTCACTTGCAGCACATCAAGCTAGTCTTTGTTTATATTTAAGTGCGCGCCACATAGACACAGCCCAAAACCAACTGTTAAAACACTATCCACCAGATACACCAGTGGCGATTTGCTACCGCATTGGTTGGTCAGATGAGAAAATTGTTCTCACATCACTAACAGAAATGGCAAAAGTGACTCAAGAAGAACAACTCATTCGTACCACACTCTACATCATCAGCCCTGCACTTTCAGCAACCCCAGCCCGTTCTCGCTTATACCATCCCGAACACACTCACTTATTCCGCCCACGCCAGTCCACAGCACCATAACCAAAACTGCTGTAAATACTACCCCATTACCAATTACCCTTTTTACAACTCACTTAGCCTCTGCGTCTAGAGTAGTTCGTTAAACTTAGCGATGTAGCACCCATATAGGAGAACACCCCTTGTTAGACGAACAAGCCAAAAAAACCATGCTGCGGAAAATTCCCCACGGTTTATACATTTGTGGAGTAAAAGACGGCGAAGAAGTCAATGGCTTTACTGTTAGCTGGTTGATGCAAGCTTCTTTCAAACCACCTCTTGTGGTTAATTGTGTCAAACAAGACTCTAAATCTCACGAAATGATCAAAAAAAGCGGAGTGTTTGCTATCAGCTTTCTAGATGCTTCACAAAAAGAAGTCGCACAAAAATTCTTTCAACCACAGCGCCGTGTTGGCAACAAATTTGAAGATGTAGAATTTTATATTGGTGAAACTGGATGTCCCATTATCTCCGATAGTTTAGGCTACATTGAATGTCAAGTAGTTGATGCAGTAGAAAAAGGCGACCATACTGTCTATGTTGGCGAAGTAATTGCTGCTGGTATTCATCGTGAAGGTGATTCCCTACGGTTAGAAACTACTGGTTGGAACTATGGCGGATAGAAAATCCTTCCTCCCACCGACTTCAGTCGGTGGCTAGAGAAACAAAGTGTGCCTCCGCACACTGAGACAAGATTTTTATTAGTAAGTCCACGGAGGTGGACTTTGTTTGTTTAGCAGCGAATTCATTCGCAAGCGGATTCTGTGCCTAATATCTTGTTCAATTTTCCTGATGTATGTCTTGCGCAAGAAGTTGCATTTCCTGATAAACAGCTTCTAACTCCATCAGAATGCTATCTAATTCAGATTCTTTGAGTTGCAGTGATTGAGAAACTTTTGTTAATTCTAAATCAGTGTACTCAAGCTTTTTGTTTAGTTGTTTGTAGTCAGTTGTTTCAAAAAATGTCAATGTGATTCCTAGAAATTGGTTTTTCCAATTAAAGACGGGTGCAATCGCAATATCAAAATACTTTGTGCTATTGGCTGTCCTCCATTCAATATCCTTCAAAGCTACCGAACGATGATTACACTGAAATGCTGACATTGAAGCGTAAGAGCCAATTAGCTTCCCAGGTTCAAGTTCGCAAAAAGGACGCTTCCAGTCGTCGATTGTTAATCCAAATAAAAGACTTGCTGGCTCGTTCGCACCGATCAAGTAACCATCAAGCTTAACAGCTAATTGAGCAACAGGGCTAGTCTCAAATGCATTTTGCCAAAAGTGATTTTGAGGTGTTGACGGCTCAATTTCTTGGTTTTTCCGAAATTTGGGATTGATGGATAAATAATCCTTCAGTTCTAGATCTAACCCCTTGCCATAAACCCGTTGATTTAAATTGATCGGCGTAAAAATATGTCTGCGATTAGTTAATGTTTCTACCTTACCTAGAAACAAAAAACCAGTATCTTTGAGCGCAAAGTGAAAACGCGTCAGAATAGAAGCTTGAGTTTCTGGAGTGAAATAGATCAGCACATTGCGGCACATCAGAAAATCTATTTTAGACATAGGAGCATTTTTAGCTAAGTCATGCAACCCAAAAATGATGTTGCGACGAAGTACGGGGTGAAAGACATAACCTTGACTAGTTGGCTCAAAATATTTTTGGAGAAAATGGGGAGGAACTTCTGCAATTTCTACCTCGCTGTAAGTAGCTTGTCGCGCTTCTCTAAGTGCTGCTGGATCGATATCAGTTGCATAACACTGAACGCGTTGTAAGCAAGACTCAAGTCCTAAAGCTTCTGCTAATAGGATGAGGATACTACAGATTTCTTGTCCGGCTGCACAGCCTGCACTCCAAACTCGAATTGGTTCATTAGGTTGTGTTGCAATAATTTTTGGGATAATCTCGGCTGCTAAGTAATCCCAAGCATCGCGATCGCGAAAAAAACAGGTGACATTAATTAGAACATCGTTTAGAAGGGCACGACACTCTTGTGAATGGCTTTGCAAATATTGTAGGTAGCTTTGATAGGTATCAATGTTAATGTTTCGCATGCGATGCTGAAACCGCCGCATCAAAGTCGAGCGCTTGTAGCCCGTCAAATCACAACCTTGACTGTGCTTGAGGTAGTCTAGTAATCTTTCAAAATCTCGCTCAGCTTGAGGTAAATTCATAGAATTTGAGATTTATCCTCCACCTTAAGCTTACATCGAAGGGATGATCGCTCTTGTAAAATTGGCAGCATGACGCTAAAAGTTACCCCTTGCCCTTTTCTTAAACTTGTGGCGTGGATTGTACCGTTATGGAGTTCAACTAGGTGACGAGCGATCGCATCGTGAGAGATAGATGAGTTGAAATGTCTCGTGTCCAAGTATCTTCGGCAGCACCCAAGATGAGAGTCAGTAGTGTGCGACATTCGTGAGAAACGTTATTGAAGAAGGTAGTTTTGGCGCGATCAAGTTCTGCTAAAGCTGCACTTCGTGCCGTTTTGCAAACAAGGCGTTTGCATTCTTCTTCGTAAGCAAAAGAATTAGCGATCGCTGTCGTTACCTGTCCTGCAACCAAGTCAAAGAAGCCTCGGTAATCATCATCAAGTGGTCTTAAAGCACTAATCCCAACAATGAGAAACCCGAAGGTTTTTTGGCCAGGTTGAGTCAACGGCAGTACAATTGCACTCCCATCCTGCTACCGCTTGTAAATATATTGATACAAGTGCTTTGTCCAGTTGTGCTGGAATCACTCATATCACCTCTTATGCTGAAATTAGTTCAGTCTGGCTCAATTTTCTATTCAATACGCATTATGGTTTTGTTGAGTTAACTGAGTTACCATCGCAATCAACTCAGTAGGCTGAGCTAGCTTATGCAAATGTGCCTCAAACCCAGCAGAAAGTGCTTTTTCTCGATCTTCTGTCAAATAGGCAGTAAATGCCACCGCCGGAATATGCCAGCCTTGAATGGCTTCTAGTTCTCGCACTTTACGAATCAAGCTATACCCATCTCCATCAGGCATGCAAATGTCGCTTAACAACACATCGGGATGACATGTCTCTAGTGCTTCCAGCGCAGCAGCGGTACTAGCAACTGCTGTTACACGAATACCATGTGATTCTAAGACAGCGGTAATAAAGTCACGAGCATCAGTTTCATCATCTACAACAAGTACTTGCAATCCATCAAGATGAGGTAGTTGCGATAGTGGCTTGACATCTGCTGTGAAGATCTCTTGCGAGTTCAACTTTGGTGCAAATTGATTGTGCTGATACAGATTCATATTATACACCCCAATCTGCAAAGCTTCAACACAACCAGAGATATTGCAAGTCGCAGATATATGCAATTGAGCATCAAATGGCTCTTTCTGTCGCGGGCACAGATTTATTTGCCAGTGCTGTACTTTACTGTTTTGAGCAAGCCGATTGAGTTTATTGTAAAAAATTAAGCGATCGCTTTCTGCTACGAACACAGCAAAAGGTTTCCCGATTAAATATCGTTGAGGTACATTCAACATTTGTGCGATCGCCTGATTTGCTTCTAAAATGACTCCACTAGCATTGGTGACTATATAGGCGATCGGTGAAGAGTAAAATAAGTCATAGTAGTAATAATAGCGTGCATTGATTCGCTGATTCTGCCGGAAAAGCTCCTCCTCAACAACCTCTGCTGCTTCCAAACTCGTCTGCATCTCATCATAAATTAGTTGCAGTTCGTCAAGGGCAATCATGATTTCCTGCAAGGGTATTAACATCTGTTTTTGTTGCAGGGTTGCGATTTGCTGTTGGATCGCTTGAAAATATTGTTGAACCTGCTCGTCACTCATAAATTGTGCTTAGTGTAATGCTTATCTACTGGCTCTATACCAAGCTTCACTTCTAAGAGTTGCTATCTTGGAAAGCAGCATAGAAGTTCAGTAGAAACGGATAGTATCAATCTACAGTCTAGTAAATTTCAACAAGATCAACTATATTGAGATTGCTTTTTTTGACTTAGAAAGCAAAATTTGATCCCATTTCCCCAATTGGCACAAGCTGCAAGAAAGTTTTCCGTTTCTTTAATCGTTTGTTCATAGCAACTCTATCTAAGCTTTAGATTGTCACTCTCAGTTGAGAAATACAAGTTTTTATATTTTTGCTTTAATTTAATGTAATAACCGTATCAGTGTAAGTTTACTTACATAGAAGTATGCCTTTAATTAAAGTTCAAACATCGATTGACAAGCTAGAACAATCTCAAGTTCAAGCTTTACTTCAGAATCTTTCTTCAACTTTAGCAAAGCATTTGGGTAAACCTGAGTCTTATGTCATGACAGCATTAGAATCTGGAATACCAATGACTTTTGCAGGCACTTTAGAACCTGTTTGCTACATTGAAATTAAAAGTGTTGGTGCAATGAAGCCTGAGCAGACCCAAAAAATGAGTCAAGAGTTTTGTCAATATATTAATCAAATGTTGGGAGTAAATAAAAACCGAATCTATATCGAGTTCGCTGATGCAAAAGGTTATATGTGGGGTTGGAATAGTTCTACTTTTGGTTAAACTTATTCAACTTTTATAGGTGCAACTGGTCGAGTAAAGCGAACTTCAATGCGCCGTCTAGTAGCATCAGGGTTACGATTGACATTTGCAAAGTTACCATTTGGTAAAATTAACTGTGCTGCTGAATAAGCTCTAAAGTTTAAGCCTTGCAATCGGTTGCTCGTGCTTTGAATGTTACGTAGTACTTGAACAATAGCAAGTGCCCGCATCAAGCCTAAGTCAGCATTAGAACCTGCTTTCAGTTGATTCACAGCTATTGTTGCACTTGCGACTTTTTCTAAGTTTTGGTCAAGATTACTAGTAACACTTCCATTTCCTTGACCGTCAGTATGACCAATAATTTCTACTACATTAATTTTATACTGCTGCGTGTGTTGTTCAATTTGTGGAACAATCTTATATTTAACGGTTATAGGAGGACTGGTACTATAGTTGTTATCTGATAGAAGCTGTTTTTCTAAAAGCTTATTTAGACGATAGTTCTCGTGTTTTGTATCGCTGAGATGTTTCGTACAGTGAGCTAAGTTCTCTAAGAAAACTTGCATTTGTTGTTGATTTTTTGATTGATTGCTGATGCTTTTAATTAGGCGATCGCTTAAGTTTTTCAAGCCAACATTTACTACTTGGTTATACTTATTAAGAGACTCGGCTAAAGTTTTTAGTTCATTCTCTATACGTTCAAAACCATCTGCTTTATCTAGATTCTTCTGTTGAAGTTTATCAAGTATTTCTACAGCAGATTGTAGCTTTCCACTACCTTAATATAATTGCGGTATGATTTCATTCAAAGATTACTGATTACTCCAATGCAGTTCTAAAGCTTGAACTGTCTTTTGATTGTGATGACTAATCTGATCGGCTACATTTTGTATTTTATGATTAGAATTGACTACTTCAAATACTGCTGATTCAATTGTTGACACTGAGTTAGATAAAACTTTAGTTGAATGATTAAAGTTCCTTTGGATAATATATAAATCTTTCGTAGCATCGGCAAGAAGTTGAGCAAAATTACTGCGCTCAAATACCTGGGCTGTTTGTGCAAACTTAATTGTAGTTGTTTGAAAATCATCAACACTTTTTGCCAGAGTTCCAGATGATTCTTGAAATCCACTGTAGACACGACAAGCAAGTTCGTTAGCCTGTTTATTAACATCCACGATTTCTTGAATTTTAGCTCCAAGTGAAGATTCTACTGCATCACGTACTGTGGTACCAAATCTACCTAAAAAGTCTTTGAATTCAAAGACTAAACGATCTACCGCTTGATCTAATCGATAATTTCCTTGAATCTCAGGCAGATAAATATTATCTAAGTAATCTTCAATTGAATTAAACAGAAATTTAACTTGTATTTAACTACATATATAATCAAAATCACCTTGGAAAAACTTATATCAGATTTAACTTCAGTAGGATTACTGAAGTCATTCTTTGGGTAGCTTATTTGTAAAGATAAGTGTGTTTTAATATTTATTAAATAGCTATAATTAAGTTATATTGTTTTTCCACAAGTTTTAAGATTTCGTGGATGTCAAGCTTAATATTGGCTTAAAGAAATATTAAGAGTTGATTAGATTGTGAAAAACTTACAGATTTCTGGGGAAAACTTTGGGAAAATCTGTGGAAAACTATTTACTTTACTAGGAAAACTGATAGTGAGTAAAAATACTGTGTGAAAAACTATTCAGCTTTTCCACAAGTTTTCCACAGCAAATATGAGATGAAATTGAACCAGATAAAGGGTTGTTGAAGTTTTTCCACAGTTTCCACAGCACCTACTACTACTACATATAAAAATTAAAAATATCTTCAGTAGTCTTTATGCAACAGATACAGGCAGCAAATGCTACGATAGTGCTTCTGAGCTAAATGAAACTCAAGACGCATCTAAACCCTTTAGCAAACTCACAAATCTCCTGATGAAATTCGTTTGCAATCAAAGTGATATCAGCACAAACTTGTCACTCGTAAGCCGTGCAGTGCCATCACGTCCGACACATCCGATTTTAGCAAACGTACTGTTAACGGCAGATGCGCAAACAGGACAAGTTAGTCTTACTGCGTTCGATCTAAGCTTAGGTATTCGGACAAGCTTTTTGGCTGTAGTAGAAACAGGAGGAGAAATAACCCTTCCTGCTAAGCTTTTGAATGATATTATTTCGCGAATGCCACAAGGGGAACTTGCCATTGATGATGAAGGAGAAACCCCATTAGGTGCTACGATTACTTCTACTTCAGGAAAGTATCAAGTTAGGGGTATGGGGGTAGAAGAATTCCCTGAATTGCCAGTAATAGAAAATGGCGAAGCTATTCATTTGCCAGTAGAAGCATTGACTGAAGGACTACGAGGTTCTTTATTTGCAACAAGTGCTGATGAAACTAAGCAAATTTTGTCAGGACTGCATTTGAGTATAGAGCAAGAGACTTTAGAATTTGCGGCTACTGATGGACATCGCTTAGCAGTTGTGCAAACTATCAACGAAAATGCACCTATAGAGGCAGATACAGCGCAATTAGAGGTAACATTGCCAGCAAAAGCGTTGCGCGAACTAGAACGAATGCTAGGGATGCTGAATGATGGTGCGGTGTTGTCATTGCATTGCGATCGCGGACAAGTTGTTTTTGAATGGGAAAACCACCGTTTAACTAGCCGTACTTTAGAAGGACAATATCCAGCCTATCGTCAACTTATCCCCCGTCAATTTGAAATTCAAGTGTCACTCGAACGTAAGTTTTTACTCAGTGCGATCGAACGAATTGCGGTTTTAGCAGATCAGAAAAATAATATTGTGAAGTTTACGCTTGATAGCGCCAACCAAGAATTAGCTTTGTCGGTTGATGCACAAGATATTGGTAGTGGTAGAGAATCAATGCCTGCACAAATTTCAGGTGATAGCATTGATATTGCCTTTAATATTAAATACCTAGTTGATGGTTTGAAAGCACTTCCTAGTTCAGACATTCAAATGCAGATTAATACGCCAACAAGCCCAGTGATTTTGACGCCTTTAGGTGGTGTAAAGATGACTTATTTGATTATGCCAGTGCAGATTAGAACTTAAGCTTAAAATAAGTACTTTGACAATGAGCTACTGATTGCATGTTATTAAACAGCAGAAATAGCTACAAACTTTATTCTGCTGCGAGCAAAGGAAGCTTCTGAGCTGTTACAAGAAATACTCGTTCGACATTAGGAACATCACGAGGCGGTAACTTGCAGGTGTAACGTCCAAAGTGTGCGCCTTCATCTCCAGGTTGAATGACATTCGCTTTCCATCCATAGTTTGCTAGCAGTGCTTCTGGATTGTCGAATCCAGAACGCCAATATCCCCGAAAGTCACTGTCTGTAGCTGATTGTATTGCCCTAGTATTGATGACATCTAAACCAAGCCAACTTCCGGTTACAGCCAGTTGTGAAACTGTTGTTAGCATATCGACTTGATCTAAATTTAAGTACATTAATAAGCCTTCGATCAACCATATAGAAGGTATATTAGGACGATATCCTTGCAATAATGGTAAATGTGACCAAGGTTGAGTCAGATCTGCCGCGATCGCACATCTTTGGCAAGTAGATAATACGTCCTTCAATACAGCATTCTTATAACTGAGAACTTCAGACTGATCGAGTTCGTATACTTTAGTATTTACTAACCAAGGAAGCCGAAAAGCTCGCGTGTCCATTCCTGAGGCTAAAATGACAACTTGAGGTGTTTGTTTAGCTAACAGAAAATTATCAAAAAACCGCGTGCGAACAACAACATAAGGTCTTCCTTCTTCTTCTGGTTTAATTTTACGTTGTGCCAAAAAGGCGAATGCCTCAGCACTAACAAGTTGGGTTGCAAACGGATCGTTAAAAATGCGATCGCATCTTGCCGTTTCTTGCGATCGCATTGCTGCTGCCAGTCTTGCAGATAGTGATATAAATGCCTTTGAGTCAAGCTGTTGATATTGCGTCATTTTCTGCTCTGGCGTGATATTTACGTATGTGTATCTATTACAAATCACTACACGAAGTTCACACGCTTTTCCGATAGTTAACCTTATAAGTCAGTGCAATTGTGCGTAGCACAGTACCCGCAGCGATCAACTCAAGAAAATTACAGAGCCACAACTTTAGCTATTAAGCCTTTACACTATCAGCAAAACGAATTTTCAAGTAATCTTCCTCCATCTTTGCGCCTGCTGGCTGTAATGCTGCTAAAGCTTGCGGTAATACTAAGTTACGCCGATGATTACCGATAGTAATATTCAATTCATCTCCTGTTTTACTTAGTTGAATATTGTCTTTGGCAATTCCTGGTAAATAAAGTTCTAAGCTGTATTGATTGTTATCTTGAATAATGCGCACTGTAGTTTCTTTGTAATAAACTTGTGTCGGATCTTCGTCTTTGTAAAGTGTATCTTTGAGCCGCTCTAAAGCTGCTAAACCACATAATTCCTCAGAATATAAAGGTACCTCTTTTACAGGTAATGGACGGAAGTTTTCGTGAATTTCATAGCGATATTGCTGTTGATTTTCTTTCCATCTTTGAAAGAAAGGATCTTGAACTTCTTCAGGAATAATACGATTGGCAACAACTAAATCTGTTGCAACGTTGTACAAACTTAAATAAGCGTGGGCGCGTAGCGATTCCTTCAGCACCATCTTTTCAGGATTCGTCACTAAGCGTACCGAAGTTTGCATATTATCGGTTAAGACTTTTTCTAATGCTTCAATTTGTTCGTAGAACTCATACGGCGCATCCATCACTTCTTTATCTGGTAAAGAAAAACCTGCGATCGGTCGAAATAATGGCTCTACAAGTGGTCTTAATGCAACAGACATCTTTTGCAAAGGTTTGTAGAAACGTCGCATATACCAGCCGCTAACTTCCGGTAAACTCAATAAACGCAATGCTGTACCAGTTGGAGCCGAGTCGATAATTAAGACATCAAACTCGCCTTCGTCATAGTGGCGTTTCATACGCACCAAACCGAAAATTTCATCCATCCCAGGAAGAATTGCCAGTTCCTCAGCTTGAACTCCATCGAGTCCCCGCGCCTGTAAAACTTGAGTAATATAGCGCTTAACAGCTCCCCAGTTGCCTTCTAATTCTAATAATGCGTCTAATTCGGCTCCCCAGAGGTTTGGGCGGACTTGTCGCGGATCGTGTCCTAGTTCTAAGTCAAAACTATCGGCAAGTGAATGTGCTGGATCAGTACTTAAAACGAGTGTGCGATAGCCCAACTCTGCACAACGAAGTCCAGTAGCAGCAGCAACAGAGGTTTTTCCAACTCCTCCTTTGCCTGTCATTAAAATTACACGCATGAAAGCTTTTATCCTGTTTAAGCAATGTTTATATTTCTTTACTTTATCTATTCTTGGTAGGAAGATGCTGTTTTATGACGTCTAATCGCGAACATTTCCAGTAATCGACATGAGAAGTAATGATGTCTTGTTGATTGACACGTAACTCACTCCAACCAGGAATTGCAATGCGGGGTTTCCAGGGTACAGGAGTGTTCCAACTTAAAGTCCACTCAGTTTTAATCGTGTTTCCCTCACGGTGGATATCATGTAAGTCCATTTTGGGTGCAATGAACCACGTTTCAATAAACTTGATCATCGCTTGATATTTTTTAACACCACGAAATTCGTTTAAGGGATCTTTGAAGTACACGTCTTGGGCATAGAGGCTGTATGTTTGGTTAGCAGGAAATCTTTGATAATCTTGTTTGAGAATTTCAACAATGTCCATAAAGAAAATAGAAGAAGTGCGATCGCTTGTACTCACTTTAATAACTTCTTTGCTTTGCAACCTCTAGCTTTTTCTATAGAAGGAGCTGCGTATTGGTCATTTAAAATTTGAAAAGCAGGAAAAATAACTCGGTCTTAAGTCTTACTCAACTTCTTGCCATAAGCGTTCTAGCTGTCGTCGCCATGCTGCTAACGTTTGTTCACGCGATTGTGCGCCTTGTTCCATATCGCCTAAAATTCCTTCTTCATAAAAGCGATCGAGATTTTGAAGTGTGGCTTCGAGGGTTAATCCTTGCTGTTTTGCTGCAAGAATGATTTGACGCATGCGACTTTCGACTAATTGTGAAAACACATCATTAAGTCCGGCTTGGTGTAGTGCAACTAAACGCGCGATCGCATCTGCTAAATCAGTACGTACTAAACTTTCTACACTGTGCTGAAATACTCCCCAAACGACACCTTGTTGCAGAGCATAGCGCACCTCTTGAGTATCATCAAAATTAGCAGCTAAAAGTTGTTCCGTAAAAGGTTGTGCGGCTTCGGCTGACATGATTGGTAGCAAAACACGCAACCACGATTGATCGTCAGATAAAAGTACCAACAAACGAAACCCAGAAGTTTCAATTTGCCACGAACCAGGGGCGATCGCTTGTACAGTTGCTGGTTCAAAAATATCTGTAAGCGTACTTGCAATTTCTTCAGGTATCATAATCTTTAATGAAAAGAAACCCCCGACGATTGTCGAGGGATTTTGTAATCTATTTATCAGTTTGGCAGATAATGCTTTAAGCAAACCACTCTGGAACAGCTTCTTCTTTTGTATTAGTGTTCCGTGATGGTGTTTCGCGCGTGAACTTCATATGAACTGAGCGCGTTTGCTCGCCATCAGCTGCTACCGCCACAATTGGATAGTCGATTAAACCATCTTGGAAAGACATCTGGAAACGGAACGTGCCATCAGGATTCAACTTAATTGGACGTCCACCAATTGTTACTGTAGCATCGGGTTCCGTTGCACCATAAACAATCAACTCTGCATCTGCGATGAGCCAGAACTGACGCGGGCGCATCGGAATTGCCGAAGCTGAGAAACCAGCGCCCGACATACCAACACCTGACATACCAGCACCTGACATTGTTGGTACAGCCCACATCCCCATTCCCGAGGCAGTGACATAAGAGCTAATTGACTGTACGCCAACCATCTGAGCGGAACCTGGTACTTGCTGCATTGAGCCATAGAGTGAACCTGCTACTCTTTGTGCTTCAACACCTTGAGCCATACCAAAGATTTCGTCGTAGATCGGATTGCTGTCTTGTTGAACTCCAGCAGTTGCCATCCGCTTGGCTGGAGGTACAAGTTCAAAGACAGTCTGACCGCGCAGATCTTCTTCAAAGCTAACAGTAATGAAATGATCTTCAATCCAGTCGCTAGGGTAAACTGGCGGTACATGAACAGGTGCTGAACGTGCTAAAACTAACCAACGACCATCAGCACAACGATAACCAATATCGACAACATAGTCGCGATCGCTGACAGGAATCGGTAAATACCACTCTCGTGCTAACTCATCACAAGGATATTCTTGAATGCTGTGTGGACTTTGGTAATCTATGTCAATATCTGTAACGTCATAAATGCGCAGTGCTAGCTGTTGTCCGCCTTGTTTGCGCAAGTCTTCTTTATGATCGTTTGGGATATCCCAATAAGTATAAGCCCATTGGGGATCGCGAGGCAGTAGCACAATCCGACTTTCGCCATAACCATCGGGTAATTCGGCTAAACCTTCATCTACATCAGCTAAGGAGCCACCTGTGCGGTCATCTTGACCTAGTTCAAATTTAGCTGCTTCCACTGCTTCTTGTGCCTCCAGTGTACGAGTTGGAACAACAGAAACTTTTGTGCGCTCGATTTGTTGAATTGCCGCTAGCAGTTGCGCCTTCCGCATTCGGCTATAACGCGAGACACCATATTCACTGGCAACTCTTCTTAGCTGCCGTAAGGTCATCTCATCTAAAGGTGGGCGTTCTTTAGCCATGAATTTTGTCTCCGGTAATTTGAATCAACTATTCTGTTGCCGGACAAAAACTCCGTTCTGTCGGTGACATCCAGTGCCAAAATGACTGCAATCTTGTTTGACTGGTGAGGGCATCTGAATGTTTTGTTATGCATTTAGCTTCTTGAACGGCTCTTGTTGGTGCATCCTTGACAATCCTACGTATGCTAAAAAACAGCATTTTTTTGGGATCGTGGGGATCGCTTGTTACTAACTATTAAGCCGCAAATCCTCTTTAGGGATCAAGGGGTACTCAAGGCAGCTTTGAGTAATTCTACGCATTAATCAACCTTTCGGGGATCAAAATGTCATAATTTCATAACAATAGCAATAGAGCGCCCCTTTGTTTGTTATGAAAACTTGACAATTAAATTCAAGTGCTTAGGTTATCACTTTTCAACTTTTCTCAATTGGCGCATATAAAATAACTCACAGGAGTACTCAAGCTTTTATTTGTCTTTCCCCAATCTTTAGCCGTTCGTTACTATTTCACTAAATGAGAATTACACATCGTTTCTCTTCTGCGCCCCTACTTTTCTACTCCTCTGCTTTTGTACTTTAAATGGCATTGATTATCGCTGGAGAACGTAGTGGCGTTGGTAAAACGACAGTAACGCTGATGTTGCTTGCTTATCTAAGCCAGCGGCTACAGGTGCAATCTTTCAAGGTTGGACCTGATTACATTGACCCGATGTTTCATCAGTATGTAACAAAACGCCCCTGCCGCAATTTAGATTTGATATTGACTAATGATGCTTATGTAAAGCAGTCCTTCAAACATCACACTCAAGGTGTTGATTGTGCGCTGGTAGAAGGCGTTATGGGATTATTTGATGGTGCTACGGGTATTGATGACACAGCCAGTACGGCACACATTGCACGGTTATTAGAGTTACCAGTTTTACTTGTCATTGACTGTAGCCGGTTATCGCGATCTGTAGCGGCGATCGCTCACGGTTATCGTTCGTTCGATCCACGAGTCAAAATTGCGGGGGTTGTTCTAAATCGTGTTGGTAGCGATCGCCATTTGCAACTTCTTCAAGAAGCACTAGAGTCAATACAGTTACCAATTCTTGGTGTATTACGCCGTTCTGATGATCTAACAATTCCCGATCGTCACCTAGGTTTAGTTCCCACCGCAGAAATGACGCAACTCGATCAATTGATCGATAAATTTGCGCAACTTGGAGAAACCTGTTTTGACTGGGAACAGTTATTACCACTTTTAAAACGAGTGAATGGTTTTAGCGTAACGACAGAAGATGAAGAAAAGCTCGCAAGTGCTACCCATAGTATTTCACTCAGAATAGCAGTGGCACGCGATCGCGCTTTTAGTTTCTACTACCCAGATAACTTAGAGATTCTGGTACAACTGGGTGCAGAAATCGTTTATTGGAGTCCATTGACAGATCCTGACTTACCAGAAAACATCCAAGGATTATATTTCGGGGGCGGCTTTCCTGAAGTATTTGCCCAACAATTGACAGAAAATAAATCAGCACGGGTAGCAGTAAAAAAAGCAATTGAGCGAGGAATGCCTACTTATGCCGAATGTGGTGGGTTAATGTATTTGTCGCAGGCGATCGTCGATTTTGAATGTCAATCTTGGTCAATGGTAGACATCATTCCTGCAACAGCAATTATGGATTCTCGCTTAACACTCGGTTATCGCCGAGCAAATGTATTGCAAAGTCCACTGTTTAAGACTGGTACAGTAATCTGGGGACACGAGTTTCATCGATCGCGGCTCAATGAAATACCAACAGAGCCTTTATTTGAACTTCAAGGATACAATTCTTCAAGCTTAATGTTAGAAGGGTGGCAAGCGTATCAAGTTCATGCGTCTTATCTTCACCTTCATTTTGGTGGAAACATAGCAATTCCTCAACAGTTTCTACAACGCTGTCTTAAGTTTCGTGGATCTCAACTCAGCGAGCAAGATTAAAAATTACACATATCGCTCCCGTTCTTTTACCGCTTCAACGATTCGAGCGATCGCGTAGCGTCTCGAAGATTGGCTGGACCGTCACATATAATAAATTCATCTCAGGACGTTTGAGGTTTTGCTATGCTGCCCATCGACCTACAACACCTGCCCTCTAGTGATGAACTGCCCTGTTCTGACGATACGCCCGTGGATAACGTAGGCGTTTCGCCGTCGCGAAGCGAGGATCAAAACCTACTGCCCAATGTACTGCTGTTTCTGCTCAATGCTATTTGGGCAGATCGGATGGATTGGGACTTTACGGTGGACATGGCAGTGTATCACACCACTGGCATCAGCCCTAGAGTACCGGTTGTACCCGATGCATTTCTGAGCTTGGGAGTGGAGCGCAAGAAGGGAGGAAAGTCGCGTCGCAGCTATGTTGTGTGGGAAGAAGGTGTAGAGATGGTGTCGCACAAGCCAGGGGGAGAGTATGACGAGAAGATGAACATCTATACTCGTTTAGGGGTTCTGTACTATGTAATTTACAACCCAGAGTTTTGGCAACGGGACAAGCGCCAGCCGTTTGAAGTGTACAAGCTGGTGAATGGTGAATATGAGTTGCAAAGTGGTGAACCTTGTTGGATGCCAGAGGTGGAATTAGGAATTGGACGCTGCCAGATGATATTTGGCAATGTATTGCAGGAGCAGTTAGCGTGGTTTAATGTGAAGGGTGATCGCTACTTAAGTGAAGCTGAACAAGAACGGCAACAGCGAGAACTTGAACAACAACGAGCAGACACCGAGCGATAACAAAAAGAACGACTTGCTGCACGACTGCGAGCATTAGGTGAAGATCCCGATCGGCTATAAGGATTGGAGAATTAAAGGACAGACTAATCAATCGCCTCTTTGTTTCAAAGTTTTGAGAGCGATCGCCCCTGGTTGATTCAAATCAAAAGGCTCACTTACAAGCACTTATGCTACCAAATTGGAGCCAGATTCAAGGTGAAGCCAGGAAGCACATCTTCCCCCGAAAGCGTCTCAGGTGCTCGGCATACTTCAATCGCCTTACCCGAACGATAAACTTCAACTTGCTTCGCCTTGCGGTTCAACAGCCAGCCCAAACGCGCACCATTATCAATATATTCGTGCATCTTGGCTTGTGTTGTAGACAGCGAATCACTCGGAGACATCAACTCCACAACAAAATCGGGACAAAGCGGAATAAACTTCTCTTGCTGTTGGGGCGTGAGTGTGTTCCAGCGCTCCAAGGTTAACCAGGCTGCATCGGGTGAGCGATTGGCTCCATTGGGTAACTTGAATCCTCCAGAGGAGTCGAAAGCAACACCTGTACCATCTGCGTCTGTCCAATTAAACAATTGCTGAGTCAAACGCCCATTGCGCTGGCTGGTTCCACCTCCGGTGGGCGGCATAATAATCAGTTCTCCTTGAGCAGTGCGCTCAAACCGCAAATCTCGATTGCGCTGACAAAGCTGGTAGAATTGCTCATCGGTTAGGTCGATGACAGATTTAATGTCAACGGTGAGAGCGTTCATAAAATTTCAGCTAGGTTTGGTTTTTATTGTAATACGCTTCATAACAAAGGAACTGCTGCACAAATCTCCAAGAGTGATCGCACCTCACTGCCAAAAACTCAATCAAAGGCGTTCGCACTTTCCACAATAGTAATTGCACCTCACTTCGTTTACTCAACCAAAGGCGTTCGGCTTTGCCGTCTCGCAGAGAATCGCACGTGTAGCTTTCACGCAAATAGCATAAATAGTGACTTTTGCATATGAGGATGATTTTTCAGATCGCTACTTTGAAATAACAGTAGTAGGATTGCTAAATGAGCAGCGTATACTTTTTTATCAGCTTAAAGAGTATCACTAAAATATCTATAAAGTTCATCAACAAATTGATTAGCTGTCATTGGACCTACAACAGTACTAGCCCAACTCACTACATATACTTGGTTATTCTGCACAGCTTTTAATGTTGACCAAATCGGTTGTTGTAAAAACGATGACGATTCAAGCTTTCCAGAGTCTTCCACACGGAGTATGTCAACAAATAAAATATCGGCATCCCAATCAGGCAAAGCCTCAAGGCTTAATTCTAAGTAGCCTTTGAGATTTTTATAAGCAGGGATAAGCGGTATACCCGCATCGAGCATGATCTGACCGTATGGCACAAAATCCGATCCATAAACAGCAACGTTTGACCCATAAAGGTGAAGAACCGATACTGTTTTAGTCCTCAACTTTTCGGCTAGCTGTTGCTGAAACTTTTGAATTCGTTCATTATACTCAGCCAAAATTTCTTCAGCCCGATCGCTCCTGTCCAAGATTTCGGCTAAATATTTCAAGTTTTTTTTGAAATTGACTCCACTATCCGTATCTATCATTACCGTAGGTGCGATCATAGACAAGAGTGAATAGTATTGCTTTTGCCATATATGTCCCACAATTAAATCAGGTTTTAGACTGAGAATTTTTTCTAAAGACGGTTGTTCCCAATGACCCACAAGCGGAATATCAGCAACGAACTGATTGAGCGTATCCGACTTGATGCAGTAGGGGCAGGTGGCAGCACCCACTGGTTTTATGCCTATTGCTAATAACGGGTCGAGAAGATAACTACCATCTAGCACCAAAATGCGCTGGGGATGAAGTGGAATTTCCGCTTGTCCTAAAGCATGGCTGACAATTTTTGTTGCTGCTGATTTTTGTGCAGAGTCTGACTGCTCTGCTTGTTTAGCTGTTGAATTTATTCTGCCTGGCTGAAGCCACAGCGTCTTACTGTTGCAAGCAGCGATAGAGAAGACAAAAACTGCTGCTAAAAAGAGTAGAAATAGCTTGGCTTTACGGAACACTTTTTTCCTCATTGTGAAGCATTACAGAATTAATTCATATTCAGCCTGTATCTTTGAGTTCTAACTTGGAGAAGTTGTCCACTAAAATTCCCAACTCACCGAACCGACAATTGTAAAGGGTTCAGTTCTTTGAACAAGAGTTCTGCTGAAGGCAAACGCTGCCTCGTCTACATCAAACAAGTTACGGATATTAATCGCACCTCTGAAACGTCCCCTTCGATAGTAAAGTGCTGCATCAGTCCGTAAGTAATCACCTAGTTGAAACGAGTTATCTAAATCACCTTGCCGTTCACCGATATAAAACAGTCCTAAACCAAATCCTAAGCCCTCTAAAGCACCTTCTTGAATGGTATAAGTTGTCCAGAAACTTGCTTGATTTTCTGGTACATTTGCTAATCGATTGCCTTGAGGAAAGGTGTTATCTTTAGTAACTTCTGCATCGGTTAAGGCATAGGATAAAATTACGTTCCAACCAGGTAAGATTTCACCTGTCACATCGAACTCAATTCCCTGACTGCGCTGCTCTCCAGTTTGAATAGAACGAGTAGGGTCATCTGGATCGGGTGTAAGAACATTGGTTCTGGTCAAATGATAGGCAGCTATGGTTGCTGAAAGTCTGCTATCTAGAAAATCAGCTTTTACACCAACTTCGTATTGAGTTCCTCTTGATGGCTCGTAAATAACATCTGCATCCGTACTCGTGTTATCAAATCCAGAAAGAGGAGCAAACGATCGCGTGTAGCTAGCATAGAGCGCAACATCTTCACTAGGTTGATAGACCAAACCCGCACGAGGACTAAAGGCACCGTCATTGCGGGTTGGACGATCAATGACATCTCCTGGTGTGGTTAGATCTACTGCAAGATCAGTTGAAACCCAGTCGTAGCGACCGCCAATTAAAAGTTTGAGATTATCTAGAAGCGCAATCTGATCCTGAAGATAAACACCGTACGAGCGCCGTACCAACTTGAAATCGGAGAAGGTAGGGATTGTTGAGTAGCTAGGAGTTGGAATATCGTAATTTGGATTGCGAATGTCTAGAGGAGGTAGAGGCGTATCAGCATCGACATTATTGCCTTCATTACTGAAGCGGTTAAAATCAAACCCTGCTAAAACTTGATGGGAAATTGAGCCAGTCCCCAACTCTCCAACCAAGTCGATCTGCCCGAAGAAGTTATTTCTCTGATAATTATCTTTGGAGGCATCAAATCCACCAACAAAGCGATCGTCTTCTACTGTACTAGGAAATCCTGCCACATCATTTCTAAAATGAGTCAGGTTGATTGCAACATTGTTTCTGATTCGCCAGTCGTTATTTAATTCGTGTTCCAGACTGTATCCAAATCTGTCAACTCTAACATTCAGAAGGCTTAAACCAGGATAGTAGGGGGCAAAGTTTCGAGGAGGCAAACTACCATCGCTGAGAATTACAGTATTAGTGCCAGCAGCAGAAGGATTAGCATAAAGGTGAGTGTATTCATAGTACAGGTCTAACTCTGTTTGCTCTCCCAAATTAAAGGTAAGAGAGGGTGCGATCGTAGTTAATCTTGAGTCGGCAAAGCCTTGGAAATCACTCGAGCCTTGGTAGCTAGCAATGAAGCGATATAAAACAGAATCGTTATCTGTCAGCGGTCCTGATAAATCAATACTGGGTTGATATAACCCATAACTTCCTGCCTCAAATGTCGCATTATAATAGGGTTCATCTAAAGGCTGCCGCGTGATGACATTAATAATTCCACCAGGTTCCCCTGCTCCAAACAGAACTGAAGCAGGTCCTCTCAGCACTTCTATTTGCTCAATAGTTCCAATCGGTAAGAGGCTAAAAAAATCGTTATCAGGAAAGCCATTGCGGAAACTGGTAACTCCTGAAAACCCCTGGTCGAATCCTCTGATGATTCTGTTGTATGTAATTGATCCATTGCCATAAAGTCCGCCTCCACGAGCAACACCGCTAACGGTTTCCACTGCTTCATTCAGATTTCTCACATTTCGATCTTCCAACACCTCTCGCGGCACCACCTGGATCGATTGAGGAATGTCCCGCAGCGGCGTATCTGTTCGTGTTGCTGTAGAAGCACTCGACGGGTTGTAGCCCTCATCTTGCTCACCTGTCACCACAATTTCGATCGCATCCTCATCCGCTACAGTATTAGCATCCCCTAACGTCACCGCTAGCACTAATCCTTGAGCAGTTGTTGTCACCTCAGCCACAGGTGGCGCATCGGTTCCTGTAATCGTTACCTGTACTTGATTATTTGGCAAACTTGTTACACTCACCAGCGCAATTCCCTCAACTGGGTTTGCTTGAGAAAACGCTTGAGCGATCGCCGCACCTGCAACATCTACAATCAAATCATTGCCCACAATCCGAGTTTCCGGCACTTCAAAATTGCCATTTGCTGTTTCCAGCACTACCTGCAAGCCTGTCTCGGTTGCTTCCACACGCACATTCGTAATTTGCACTATCGATGCTTCGATTTGCGCGAGCCAGTCGGCAACGGTTGTCGCGGGTTGATTTTCAGTAAGCTGAGGTAAAGAAGATACCCGTTCTTTTGTGTTAACGTTCTCTGATGCATAAACTGCTGAAGTTAGCAATAGGGTAAAGGCGATCGCTCCCATTTCCACCACGCTTTGAATTAACCATAGAAACAAGCTGCCCTTCAAACTCCTACCTTGCCGAATGCTAACCATGCTCACACCAAAAGAGAATCTTTATCAAGAAGCCTAAGTTGCAAGATTACAGGATTTGTATGAGTGCCGCCATACGGTAGAGCGCCATTTTTTTATCCCAAAAACGTCATTCGATTTGGGTTCTAGATTTTGGATTATCCCCTGCCCCTTTGCTCCCCTGTTATACAATGAATCTAAAGCTAAGCAATCGGTAAACCCAAAGGCAAATGTGCAAAGCACACGCTGCGCGATCGCGGTTATCATCAGCAATCGAAAGTAAAGTACTAACAGAAGCAACGCATGAGTAGAACCAAAATTCTCGATCCCGCTGAAAGCTATACCTTTAGCAAATATGCAGAATTGTCCTTTGACACAGCCGATATACTGGCAGAATTTGGCGTGGTTTTCAACAATACTTCGCTGCAACTACCGCAGCAGCTGCCCATCAACCCAGAACCGTTGAAAACTGAACTGCAAGAAAATTTAGCATTAGTAGACCCCTCATCAGAAATTGCTCGACGCGAAGCATTAATCTTTCCTATCCTCAAAACTGTTTGTAAGTTTATCCAAGCACCACTCAAAATTGAATATCCAGTCCGAGTTAACTCTAGGCTCAAAGGCAGTTTTGATTATTTCATCCCCACGCCTCAAAACTTACTTGTAGTAGAAGCTAAAAATGCGGATTTAGCCAAGGGCTTTACCCAACTTGCGGTTGAACTGATTGCTCTCGACCAATGGACGGATTCACCAACTCCAACGCTCTACGGCACTGTCACAACGGGCGATACTTGGAAATTTGGGCAGTTTCAACGTCAAGAAAGAAAGATTGAGAAAGATATCAACACCTACGCCATTCCCAGTGACCTTAATCTCGTTCTTTCTTCCCTCTTTGGTATTACTATGAACATTCGTTAGACTTCTTGTATGAATCCTAAGCGAATAAATTCGCTACTAAACAAACATAGACGCGTAGCGGCTTCCCGCAGGGTAGTCTACCTTCGTGGACTACGGGTAAAGCATACCTTACCCCCACAAAACTATTGCTTATAGTGTGTGGAGGCACACTTCGTTTGGGTAGCCCCGACTTCAGTCGGAGGGCATCTACTTCCCCATCTGACATTGCTTTGGTGTCATGCCAAACTTGCGCTTGAATGCCTCAGTGAAATGTCCTAAGTGAGAATAGCCTACCGCATGAGCGACTTCCGACACTCGCATTTCTCGGCTGCGTAAAAGCTGTTCTGCTTGCTCCATGCGCAGATTGTGCAGGTAGCCAAACACGGGTGTACCGAATAGTTCGCGAAATCCTCGCTGGAGGGTGCGATCGCTCACTCCTACTCGTTGTGCCAACTCTGACAGCGATGGCGGATTCTCAAATTGTGTCGTCAAAATTTCTTTAGCGTAATGCAAACGCGCGATTGTTTCAGGCTTTAGCCTTGGTAAATTACGCAGCTTTTGCTCTGCTGTAATGAAGTCGAGGTGCATTGCTAATAACTCAAACACCTTTCCCTGAAGATACATCCGCTTCGCCGCACCTCGATAGGGTGCATTCAATAATTGTTGCGCCAGCGATCGCATTTTCAAAGTTACTGTTGGGTAAAGCGATATTTTCCAGTCATCTCCTTTAAACAGTAGCTTCCGAATGTCAGAATTGTATTGCTTATCTTCCTGCAAAAATGAGTTTAGCCATTCTGGCTCAATGTTTACACCGACAAAGGTTAAACGCTCTCCATCTCGGTATTTTTCAACATACGCTGGTGAAATTCCGCTACCCGAAAAATAGCCACACGTCCCGCCCAAATTAGGATGAACTGCCTCAAAATAAATGAATCCTGACAGCAAAATCACAATTTGGATATCATGCTCGTGAGCAGGGGCTTTTACTATCAAGTCGTGCTGGTATTCGCAATCATAGAAATTTAAACACAACCCTGGTGATAGCTCTATGTTGCGATTATAGCCGCGACCTATGCACTCTGGTATGCCTGTAATGTGCTCCAAATCTTCATACACCAAATTGTCAAGTTGGAGTTTGGGAGCCTGCTGATGTAATTCATCCCAGTTTGCTTGGTTGAGGATCAGTGTCATAGCGAGGCTAAGGCGCTAAGTTAGTAGATTATTACTAGATGAGAATTATTGTAATTAACTTTAGCACGCTCTAGCTCGCCAACTCCAAAGAATGCAGCTATGCTGAATGCGATTGCCATTTTAGTAATACGTATTATGACCTAAGTTTCTATCTCATCCAAATTGATAATTGCTGCTTGGTTTTTGATATCAGTTGCAGGCTTTGTATACCACCACGCCCATGCAATTAAAACCGCTTGAAACGGTAATCTTACAACCTGAAACCAAGGAGAATCAGGAATATTATCAATATGAATGTGATTTACAGCCATATTAATATTAGCAGGAAACACTGCAATAAAAAGTGCGATTAGTCCCCAAGCAGCAGCACGGCTAACTGTAGGAACAAGTAACCCAATTCCTCCTAAAATCTCAAAAAATCCACTAATATAAACTAGCTCTAAAGGATATGGTAAAAGAGATGGCACAATACTGACAAAAATATCAGGTAAGGCAAAGTGGAGTAGACCAACTATAATAATAGATACAGCCAAAATGACTCGTAGAAGCTCTTTGTTTTTACGAATTATTGCTAACATAAATTTAATCTGAACTTACCAAAATTCTCTTTTTTCTGTCCTCTGGTTAGTCTGTGTCTGGAGTGGTTCGTTCATGCTTGATAAGTTACAACTTAAATATGATAACTATCCAACTAATTGGCATCATCATTAGTTCTTGAACTAACCTTGAGTAAGATTTGATCGCTACTATCGAGCGGGTTGTAAAAAAATGAACCAGTTTGAGGTGGTAGTGTCGGATCAAACACAATTTCTGACAAACTCTTAACCACACCAGTAAGAGGAATTGCTAAAATTACTCCTAAGAATCCACCAAATTGTGCTCCTAATAGTAAAGATACAAAAATAATTACTGGAGATAAACCTGTCAGATTTCCCATAATTCGAGGAGCAACTAAATTATCTTTGATTTGTTGCAAAGCGACTGCTGTTGCTAAAACTTGCAATGCCAGCAACCAGTCAATAAATGCCACAACGATTGTTACTGTTGCAATTCCTAAAGTAGCCCCAATAAAGGGGATGACTTCCATAAAACCGATAAAAACAGCAAATAAAAGAAAGAACGGGACGTGTAACGCCCAAAAAGCAGGTGTCAGCGTTGCTGCCATAAATAAACCTAACAACAATTGACCAGAAACAAATCTCTGGAGGTTACGCTGAAGTGATTCTGTCAGTTTTTCACGAATTGTTGGTGCAAAAATGCGCGTTAACCCCTGCCACAATCGCTCTCCATCAATGAGCATATAAAATGAGATCACTAAAACAAAAATCAGGTCTAATACCCAGTTAAAAGTTCCTAGTACTAAACCAAAACCTTTGGTGGCGATCGCCTCACTCAAAGTTTGTGCCCGTGCCAGCAACTGTGATGCCAAGATCCGAACATCAAACGGTAAGTTGTGTTCTACACTCCAAGTTTGAAACATTGTCAACTGCTGTTGTGCAGAGCCTACCAGCGATGGTAAATTTACGACCAACTGCCGTGCTTGATTGAATACTGGTGGTACTAATGTCACAGCAGTGAGAACGACAACGACTCCAGCTAATAAGTAAACTAGAACTGCGGCAATACTTCGAGGTAAAAATGATTGCAAGGCTGCAACCGCATAGTTTAGTAAAAATGCAATCAACCCAGCAGTAATCAAAATGCTGAGTAGTTCTCCGATATATCTTAAGGCATTTAGCGTTACCCAACCTGTGATTAAAATCAGCAACCAGGTAATCAAAAATTGTTGCAGTGGCGAAAAGACACGATTCATTACTAAAGCTGTGTTCACAAGCTACTTTCCAAAATGTAGCAGTAAATAAACACTATAGTCAGCGTAAGTAGGCGGGCGTAATGATTGATCGTATATTTGTATACTGATTAATGGTTAATAGTTGCTTCACTGACTATTGACCGATAACAGCCTTTAAGTTACATTAACATGCTGGCGCGATTTATCAGTATCCACCTTTTTTCTTTCAGGTATCTGGTGTGAGTCCAGAAGTAACGGCTGTACTACAACGCTTGACAGAGCGTGGTAAAGTCCCTGAGGCATTGCGTCTAGCACATCTCATTGGCGCTGCTGTAGTCAAAGGAGAAAGCGGAATAATCGGCTTAAGCTTGATTTAGAAGGTTTTCCTACAGATGATTTAATTGCTAGAACTGTTATTGAGGTGCGCTAAGCGCGTTTGATTTGTGCAGCCAAATTTAAACATGAAATCAGAAGCCGTTCATGTATTTGTTTACGGAACACTGAAGCCTGGAGAGATCAATTATCAACGGTATTGTGCAGATAAGGTTTTGACAGTGAAACGGGCGATCGCATTTGGGAGGCTTTATCACCTTCCTGTCGGTTATCCTGCTATGACTCTTGGCGGCGATTGCGCGGAGCGCAGCGCCAAAGGCGATCGCGTTGAAGGCTTTGTCCTTTCGTTCCCTAATGTAGAAGTTTTAGATTATCTAGATTTACTAGAGGATTATCATCCTAGACGACCTATTGAGGAGAATGAGTACTATCGCCAGCAAATAGACACTTATAATTTAGACTTAACTTCTCTTAGTTCTGCTTGGGTTTACTTGATGACACCGAAACAAGTTAATACATTTGGTGGTCGGCGACTACCAAATGGTTGGTGGAGTAGTTGTTTACCATAATTCAATCACTCTTATTATTTGCTTACCTTATTCATGTCGGTAGTCGGCTTGATTAACAAAGTGCGGTTTTGGAGCAACTACTGCTGCTTTAGGGATTTCAACAACTGGACTATTCACCGCAACCATCAAAGTTTCGCTAGCTTCAGGTACTGGTTGCAGCCCAGCGATTTGAAGCGAAGGACGACCAGTAAATATACCCGATAAAGCGCCGACAAACATTGCAGCAACCGCTGTTCCTCCCCAAATCGCTACCCGCCGCGATCTTCGCTGTTCAATTCGAGTAAAGACTTGCTGGACTGTTTGTTCTACAGGCTGTTGTGGTGGTATTGGTAGGGTTCTTATACCTTGACGTAGCTTGAGTAATCTAGCGTATAAACGCTGAATTTCCGCATCGTTTGCTAGCCATTCTTCGACTTGCTGCCGTTCTGCTGCCGTTACCTCACCATCGAGAAAAGCACTTAATAACTCGAAGCGATCGCGCTGACATCTATCCATAGCACCCATTGGTTGATTAGTATAACCAGTGTGTATTGCTTGCGTACCCCTGTTGCGGGGTTGCTTACGTGGCAACTTTACCTCAGACGTCATTTTAACACTACTACCAAATGTGATTAGGGGAACACACTAAATATTCACGCCAGCTAATTGCTGCTTTTATTAATCTTCAAAGACACTGATGTTTTGGAAATCTCCTTTAGGACATAATCCTCCTCTACTTTTTTACCTATCTTTATAAAGTCAAGGATTGCTAACCATCTAAGTACTGTTGGAGCTGTGATTGTAGTCTAGAGCGTGCTCGCGCAATTCGAGACTTCACAGTGCCCAAAGAAACACCAGTAATCTCGGCAATGTCTTCGTAAGCCATACCTTCGATCTCCCGCAAGACGATTGTGGTGCGAAAGACTTCTGGTAAGTCCGCGATCGCTTCTTTGAGTTGTTCGTAGAACTCTCGTGTTGTTAACTCCTCATCAGGACTGGGGTGATCTCCTGCTATTTCCCAATCCATATCTCCATCTTCCACAGTACGAGGTGCATCTAATGACAACGGGCTAGCATTCCGCTTGCGTTTCCGTAGCTCGTCATAGAATAGGTTTGTAGCAATTCGACTCAGCCAGCCGCGAAATTTAACTGGGTCGTTTAAGCGCTTGATGTTGCGATAAACACGAATCCAAACTTCTTGGGCTAAATCTGCGCGATCTTGCCAGTCGGGAGCCAGATGATATAGAACTTTATCGACATGGGACTGATACCGACGCAGCAATTCAGCAAATGCATTTCGTTCTGGGCGTAACCCAGCTTGACAACGCAAAATTAAGTCGTAGTTAGATAAGTTATCGATTTGCACTGGTGTTTGAGGAACATTTGCCTCAACAGATGACCAGCTTACAGGAATTGATTGACTCATAAAAGCCACTGGCTCAACACATCCCTCACTATTAGACATCACTAATGCGGGGAAGTTCCCTACCTGAGTGCCAGATTTATCACTGGCTCATTAGAGGGGTCAGGGACGAGGAGTGTTAGCGTTAGCGAAGCGAGGCGAAGTCCGGAGTGAGTGAAAGAGTGGTTAGTGGGAGAGAGTAGGAGTGTGGGAGAGATTGAGAGATTTAATTGCTATTGTTCCCAACTACTCCAAATACCCGCCTACCCTACTACTCAACTCCCCTCCGACCTCTTCTTGGCTACCATGGAATTGAAGCAGCAGGTAAGGACGGTATTTTTGAGCGATTCGCAGCATTAACTAATCGCGTAGGTGTTTCTCCTATGCGATAACTCGGATAAGTCACAGTTTTATTTGGTAGGTTAACTCCCAAAAACAAATTAAGGCAAAATGTAACTGTGACCGCTAATACAAGTTTCTCTAGCATCACTTTTCCTCACGCCACACTATTCTTGCTGAATCACAAATTTTGATACTTGAGTTTGCAGTGCTAAACCAAGTACCAAAAAATATGACGGAACTCCTAAATATAATGTGCCTTTGTTAAAGCAAAAAATGCATAAAAAACTCGTGAAGCTTTGTTAAAGTTCTGTCTTAGAATCAAAGGACGAATCAGATTTTTCAGTAGCTATTTGTTCTTCGTAGTTAGGTGCATAAGCTTGAAGTAAGCTACTAACTTGTTTGAGAACTTCATTGCCAGTATTTTTACTAATAGCTTGTCGCTCAGGGAAGAACTCAGGTCGATCTAAACTACGAGCGATCGCAGCACTGACTTGCTCGCGAATTAAATCTTGTAGTTCTTCACTAGCACGCTGGCTTTGATATTTAGCACCTTCTTCTGTTGTGGCATACAAAGGAGGAAGGCGATTTAAAGCGTAAGCAGCAATATCACCTACATCGATGGTGTGTACACTTGTCACTTGAATTTCTGCTACCCGTGCGATCGCTTCTGTCAGTACCAATTCTTCCATCACGTTGATGAATTGCTTGCGTGGTACTGCTACAACTTCTCCTGTTAATAGCGCTCCCATTAATTTGTCGAGTGCCATGTAATCTTCAATGGAAAGTTCCGCTGCAGTGTCACAAATTCGACCAACTTCGGCCTCCATTGCTGGTGTTAGATAACCATCATGCAAAGCTTGTTCTACTATTTTCTGAATACTCATAACACTTTGAGACTCCACGGCGCTTGCTCACATAGATCGCAGTAACCCTAGTTTGATTTTTCCCCGCTCTACCAGCAAAATGATCAAGTTCAACCTGAATTAATTAAATCCTCGTTCGCGCCAAGGTACAGGATCGACCGATTCTCCATGAACGTATAGCCCCCAATGTAAGTGAGGACCTGTAACTGCACCTGTGGAGCCTACTGCACCAATGACTTGACCTGGTTTAACCATATCTCCCTCTTTAACATCAATTCTGCTTAGGTGTAAGAAAGCACTCGTCACACCTTGACCGTGGTCGATGCCAACAATATTGCCATGAATACGAAAGCCTTGAGATACTGTTCCTACCAAAGCAACACGTCCTGATGCTGGAGCAAAGACAGGCGAACCAACACCACCAGCATAGTCAACACCACGATGGTAATAGTCTTTGGCAAATTTGCCGTTGTAGTAGCGACGAACACCGTAAATTGCACTAATACGCCCTTTATTTGGCCTTGTAAATGGACCATTCCAGTATTTTTGTGGCGTTACCAGCTTTTTAAACTCTGCCACGCGGTCAAGTTCGTACTGTGTTGCGCTAGTTCCTGCTTTTCCTGGGGGAAGATTGATCCGCTGGATAGGGAATGAGCGATTCTTTACTTGTACTGCTAAATTACGTACCTGATCGCCAGCGTTGACTCGAATTTGACGTACTCCTGGTTGTTCTAGGGGCGTTGTCGGTAACATTGCCCGAAATCGATTTGGGGCAATTTCAAAGGTAGGGTAAGTTTTCTGATTGATTGTAACTGATGGCTCACCTGCTTCGCGATTTTGCTCAATCAAAAGTGTTAGTGTATCTCCCAAATGAGGATTGGTTGGTGATATCTGCACTTGCATAGCCTGACTTGGAGTTGCCACAACAAGCAATATTATGATGCTGCTGAGTAACAAGATGCTTTTAAAAAAACGTGAGTTTAGTTTCATCGTTGCTAAGTGGCGATCGCACACTTGGTATAGTCATTGCAGTCAAGAAAACCAATAATAACAATACCAACATAGAGTAGCTTATCTTTTTTGATTTTCACTGATATTACTTTTTTAAGTGAAAGTAAGTATAAAAATCACTGAAATCCCTTTTTATATATAAAGATTTTTTATAAGAAATGCCAAACGTTACACTAATAAAAAAACATGAAATATTTAATTAGCTTTTTATATTTTTATTAAGTTAATTTAAATACAAAGACTTAAATAATTTCTAGCTTAAGAGAGGGCATGAGCCGTTGTAAGTTTTTTAATGACTTTCCTTGCCAGGGAATTTCTTGAGAACCAATGACGATCATCTGACTATTTTTTTTCTTGCGGACATTAATTACAAATTTTGATAACATACTAATACCTGAACTGTTAAGAAACTCCAATTTCTGCAAGTTTAAGATTATGATAGATGGATCTTGATCTGTTACACTATTAAGGATCTGCTCAATCGGAGCATATTCTTCTGCTCCACTGAGACGAAGTGAACCTTGAAATATCACTGTAGCAGTAGAGACATCATAGAGAACACTATAACTTTTACCTTCTATTTTCATTACATCTAGTATTTTTTCATAGTTGATTAAGTAGTTTATACTATCAACTGCACCATAGTGGTGACAATTACCTGATGTGAGTTATCTTGACCTTCCTCAAATTTCCAACCTAGCTTGGTTGTATAGTCGTTAAGGATCGTTAGTAAACCCAATCCAGAGCAACTAGGTTCTTTGTCTGTACTTTTTTCTAGTTGACGAATATACAAATCATCTAAATCAGAGGTTTGTAATATGTTTATATATGATTGGAAAACTTCAAATTGTTGATAACTGATACTATTAGAAATGACAAAAATAATTCTGTCACTATGCAGATGTAATTGAATACTGATAGGAGCAGAATTTTCATAACTAAACTTCATGGAATTTTCTAATAACTCGTTAGCAATATAGCTAACAGCACTTTTTAGCTCAGTTTGCTTCTGGGCTATAATTGAACTATCATCATTGCCTGGAAAAAACGTAGTTAGGTAATTGGCAAGAAAATCAGCCGAAATTCCATTATTCCGCCATCTCTGCTGGAGTGAAGTAGAACTGGGTGAAAAGCCAACAATTAAATATTCTTGATTAAGAGGCAGACAGGTTATAAAATCTCCAATTATTTGAAACATGACTCATTTATAGTAATTATTTTTAGGATTAAGTGGTAAGCTATTTTTGTTTCAGAATTACTAAAGTGATATCATCATAGATTTTATGCGAACCAACATGCCGGCAGACATCATCAATAACAATTTGCCTAATTTCTTGAACTGATTTATACCAATTTTGCTTAACAACTTCACAAAGTCTTTCTAGTCCGTAGTGAACACCTAAAATATTTTCAGCTTCAGTAATACCATCGGTATATAGTACTACTACATCACCAGCTTCTAACTGAATTTGAGTTTGGGAAACAAAGCCTTCAATGCTTTCCTCCAGCCCTATTGGAAAGCCTAAATTTATAGTGTTAATGCATTCTAAAGTTCCATTAGAGCGGATGACAATAATTTCTTCGTGTTGCCCGCTTAAATTTAATTTACCGTTATGATAATCAACTAAAGAAAGAGTTAAATTCTTACTAGAATTCATGCGTTGAATATTATTATAAATTGTCCGATTGAGAACTTCTAGAAATTTTTTAGGGTCAGTTTCGTTGTTTTCCATAAGAGTTCTTACGGCGGTTTGCACCATGAGCATTAGAACTCCACTTTCTAACCCATGCCCAGTGACATCACCAATACCAATTTTGACTCGCCCATTAGTTTGTAAAACGTCGTAGTAGTCGCCGCCTACTTCGTCTGCTGGTTCCATATATCCAGCAATATCTAGTCCTTCAATTTGACTTAACTCGTGATCTTTAGGTAAGATCATTTGCTGTAATTTACGTGTAACTTCGAGTTCAGCACTCAAGCGAAGGTTTTCAGCTTTAAGTCGTTTATTAAGAAGAGTTATTTCTTGATTAGCACTGTTAAGTTGAGCTAAATATTCTACTTCGCGATCGCGCAAGCGTTTTTTTTCTAAGCAAGCCTCAATGCGGGCGCGTAGCAAGATTGAATTAAAAGGCTTTGTCAGGTAGTCTTCTGCTCCCATTTCAATGCATTTAACAACACTATCAATTTCATCTAAGGCTGAAATTGCGATCGCTGGGATGTGTCGAAATTGCTCGTGCAACCATTGTAATACCTCATATCCATTAACTTCTGGCATAAGGATATCGAGCAGAATCAGGTCATAGTTTGCTGTTTTAATCATTTGAATTGCTTGCAAACCGTTAGCAGCCGTTGTGACAGTATAACCTTGCGCTATGATGAGTCTAGAAAGTAAATCACGATTACTTTCGTTATCGTCAACAATTAAGATATGTCCTGAACGTTCTGCTGGCTTTTTCTGACGATCTTCTAAATAAATGGCATCTGTGATAAAATCTTTTTTAATAGATGTAGTTAACTCTAAATAAGAATTCTTCTGTGCAGTTTTAATATTCTGCAACTGGAAATAACGTTCAACTATATTAGTAATGTTATGAATTGTGCTTAGTAGTGATTGAGTAGCAGTATGAATTTTATCTACATCAGTTATCAGTTCTGTTGTAGCTTGTTTTAAGAGATGTTCGCAACAATCAATGACTATTTTTAAAAAAGGTTCTAGTTCTAGAGGTAAAATTTCACTTACTGTAACTATACTAAGATGTGAATTAGTAGGCAAATTAGCTGGATCGAGGTGTTTATTAATAAGTGTTAAAAGTTGAATGCCACAGCTAAAAATTTGTTTTAATTTAGAAATTATGAATGAGTCAGAGTCAGTTGCTATTTCTTCAAGCAACATTTCACTATAACCAATGATGGCATTAATTGGCGTGCGTAATTCATGTCGCAGATATGAAATTAAAGCCAGTTGTGTAGAGTTATCGTTCTCCATACTATTGATTTGCTTTCCTTAGAAGAACCTCAATTTTTTCTAGTAAACGTGGTAACTCGATTGGTTTAGTATCGTACTCGTCGCATCCAGCGGTAAGTGCTTTCTCGCGATCGCCTGACATTGCATGTGCAGTCAAAGCAATGACTGGAATATTTTGAGTTTGAGGATTCACTTTTAGTTGTCGAGTTGCCTCCCAGCCGTCAATGACTGGTAAACTCATATCCATCAAGATGATGTCAGGATTTTCTGAAGAAGTCATTGATAAGCCTTGAGCACCATCAACAGCAAATACGATATCGTAACCTTTACGAGTTAACCGCCGAGAAAGCATATCTCGATTCATGTCATTGTCTTCGACTATCAGAATTTTGGTCATCGATTTCACCTAAAGCTTTGAGTATGACTGATTCATAATTCTCGAATGCACTCCTGCTGCTGCTCAAGAAACTCCCGACTTAATTACTAGCTATGCCACTATGACTGAGTAGTTATCAAAGTTTTTTGAAGATTGACTGCTTGTGACAATAGATAATGAACTTCTTTGAGTAAGGCTTGGCGATCGTAAGAACCTTTTTCAAAGACTTTGTAAACATGCTGTTGCAATCTTTGTTGTTCTTCTGTCACTTCTTTAGCAGTAATAACAATGACGGGAATTGATGCCCACTGCGGAGTTTGACGGAGAATATGAATAAATTCAAAGCCATCCATTTCTGGCATCATTAAATCAGTAATAATTAGTCCTGGAGTATTCACTTGGAGCAGTTCTAATGCTTTACGCCCGTTTTCGGCTTGAATAACTTGCCAGCCTTCTTTTTCAAGTTGACGACCGATCATCTGGCTGGTGACTTTATTATCTTCTACCATCATCACAGCCTTAAAAGATTGTGCTGCATGGTATTTATGCAACATTGCCATCAAACGCTCGCGATCAACAGGTTTAAGAAGATAATCAGAAGCGCCCAGACTATAGCCTAAATTTTTGTCATCGACAATAGTTGTCATAATGACTGGAATATTAGCGACTTGAGGATCGGCTTTCAGCGAGGCTAACACTGTCCAACCATCCATACCAGGCATCATTACATCAAGAATAATTGCATCAGGTCTTATTTCTTTAGCTAGTGATAAGCCAGTAGCGCCACTACTTGCGGCGATCGTCTGAAAACCCTCTTTATTGAGGTAGCGTTGGATCAAGTCTTTAATGGTTTGATCGTCATCAATCACAAGGATGGTGGTTAATTGGCAAGAAGAAGATTCCGCGATCGCAATTTTTTCAGTCGCTGCATCGCTAAAAGATTCAGGAATTTTAGTTGGTAACTCGATGATAAAGGTAGAGCCTTCACTTGGTGTACTACTTACGCTGATATCACCTTCCATTAGCTGACAAAATCTTTTAGTAATTGCTAGTCCTAAACCAGTTCCACCATATTTACGCGTTGTCGAAGCATCTGCTTGCGTAAAAGCTTGAAAGATTTTTTGTTGTTGTTCTAGAGTTAAGCCAATACCTGTATCTTTGACTTGAAAGCGAATCCAACCTTGGTTATCTTTTGTGTAGCGATTAACTGTCAGGACGATTTTGCCTTTCTCTGTAAATTTACAAGCATTACTGAGAAGATTAAATAAACTTTGACGCACCTTTGTGAGATCGGCATACATTGTACCTGCGCATTCAGGACAATTGACAATTAGAGCATTGTGATTTTTTTCAGCCAAAGGAGCGATCGTATTGATAACTTCATTAACAAGTGTCGTGATTTCAAAAGTTTCTTGATAAAGTTCCATCCGACCAGCCTCAATTTTAGACAAGTCAAGAATGTCGTTAATCAGGGACAATAAATGTTTACCTGCATTATGAATTTTGCGCAAGTCTGGGATAAATTCTTCTTGCTCCAAATCTTGTGCTTCTTCTTGCAACATTTCGCTGTAGCCAATGATTGCATTTAAGGGAGTCCGCAATTCATGGCTCATATTTGCTAAGAATTCACTTTTAGAACGATTAGCAGCATCAGCAGTTTCTTTAGCTTCTTTCAGTTCAGCAGTTCTTTCTTCAACCCGCAATTCTAGTTCTTCGTTAGTCTTTGCTAGCTTCTGAAAAGATTCTCGTAACTGCTGTGCCATTTTGTTAAATAGGTAGGCTAAATGACCTAATTCATCTTGCCGAGATACATCTAGCTCAACGTTTAATTCACCTGCTGTAATAGTTTCAGTTGCCTCCATCATGTGAGTCAAGGGTTCAGAAATCTGCCGGCGTAAAATTAGAAAAATGATCGCAATTTCAATGGCTAGTGAGATAAGTCCTAAAAAAAGAATGAGCCGAGCACTAGAGAAGGCTTGCTGTTGAAGGAGACTTTTAGGATAAACTGTGACTAAATACCAATTAGGACCATCAATTTTAGTCACGGCTAAGTATTGATTATCCCTGTAATCATCAACAATGACTTGATTAGCTTGCTTATGCTTTACTAGTTTAAAAATATTATGTAAGTTAGTATTACCTGAATGCGAAATGTTAAATTTTCCTTCTCCATCTTGAATTTCTTGCATAAAGTCAGGATGTGCTATCAAACGCCCATCTTCGCGAAAGATTATATTGTATGTTCCTTTTAAAGCATCTTGAATCGCGCGATCGCGTAATTCATCAATCAGAATATCGTGTCCAATTGTTGCAATGTGCTTACCATTTATATCTACTGGTGTAACGCAGGAAGCCATCCATCGCTTTGCAACTTTGTCGTAATATATACCAGACCAAACAGTTTGACGCTCTGGATTTTGGATTTTGTTAGTAATATAAAAAGACTCATCATCAGTAACTCGAAATGATTTATCTGAAGGAGCACTCTGTGTCCAAGCATAACTAGGCATATAAATAGCAATTCCGTTTTCTGGAATTTGCATATAAGTGTTCACAAAGCGGTTGCGCCATGCAGGACCATAAGCACTAAGTAGCTCAAAGTAAGCAACCACACGACGGCGTATGTCAGCGTCGATATGAACATTGCTACCTAAGAACACTCCAGGAATCTTCTGTAGTTCAAAATTTTCAGGACGGTTGCGAGTAGTGCCATCAGGCATTTTGATAAATAGCTGTTCAAACTTGCTTTGAGGATCTTGTGTTTTCTCCTGAAATGTTTCCAAAAGAGCTTGTTTGAGTATGACGTGATTATCTTCTGCCAAGCTAAAAATAGCTTCTTCTCTTTGTGCTCGCGAGAGAGCATACTTTTCAATTTGTGTTAGAGTCTGTGCTGTAATACGCGAAATCAACTGAAAGTATCCTACCCCAGTTGAGGCAACAATGACTGCGCCAATACTAAGTGCTGTTTTGATGAGAGTTTTGCGCGTTAATGAGCCTGTATACTTACTTTGATGAGAACTATCCCTCCCAGATGCACAAACAGGGGTTTTTACTTTATTTATCCGATTTGCGTTCATTCACTAACTCTTGGACTTGCTTGGGTGTTGTTTGGAGCAATCTACTAAGCCTGCTAACCTAGCAATTAGGTTCAATTCAGTTAGAAGTCATAGAATCTCATCAGGGCAAGCTTAGTCGTACGTTATTAGTTTGCCCAAACCTTATTGCTAAACTCACCCTGATGAATAATCTGAGAGTAATAATTTTTATTGAATTTTCGTCAGTCTATCTAGACTGAGATCAAGCCTCCTGAGTGAGTAGTTAAGAGTTGCGACTTGAGGGAACCACGATACTTGAGTAAGTGTGAAAAGTTATTAAGCAGTAACTCATCATCTACAGGAGGACACGTTAGATTGCTAGCAAAAGTGTTTAAGGTTTCTTGTGAATCAAAGTAAAACGCTCCCAATAGTTTTTGAACTAAGTACTGATTAGCAAAAAGACCTGCTAAGGGGGTTATGGTATTGTCTGAGGTCTGAGCAGCAAGCTTGAGTAGCTGAGAATACCAAGTAGTGTAAGAGTCTAAGTAAATTGAGTGACCCATCTTATTCAGCCATTTAATAAGTTGCTTCCACTCGATTGGTTCTGGATTGACTAGATGAAAAGCTTGAGTACAGGGTTCTTGCTTCTGTGACAGTAAAACAATTGCTTGACTGACATAATCTACTGGTACAAGATTCAACATTGCGTCTATGTCAGGAGCAACTCCCATCTCCAGACAACCCTTAAGCATTAAGGTAATGAATCCATCAGTTAGGCAAATGCCTGTTTTGCTATCTCCAACAATATTACTTGGTCGGTAGATGGAAATAGGTAAGCCTCTAGAAGCAGCTTCCATCAATAATTTCTCAGCCATGTACTTAGTTTGGGCATAGCCGTTACCAAGAGAAGTTGTTGGACCTGCAACATCTTCTTCTTTGATTGTTCTGAGCGTAGGGCTGCTAGTGGCAGAAAAAACGTCGATTGTTGAAATAAAATGTACTGGTTTAGTTTTAGTTTGGCTTGCTAAGCGTAAAATCTCTTGAGTACCTAAAACGTTAGCAGCTTTCAAAGCTGAGTAAGGATATGCTACGTTAACCCAAGCTCCACAATGGTAGATTAAATCAATTTTTTCTGCTAGTCGAGCAAACTGTTCAGGTTTGATGCCTAGATAAGGCTGACTCAAATCACCTAGAACAGGTATAATTCTTGTACTTAAGCGATCGCTCCAGAGTCCGTAACGCTTTAAAGCATTTTGAATTTTTGCCCGAACTTCCTCAATGCTACTGGCGCGAACAAGACAGTAGATGTCTGCACGAGTTTGCTGCAATAACTCATAAAGCAGATAAGCACCTAGAGTACCAGTAGCACCCGTTAGAAAAATTTCGGGAATAGGTTCAGTTAAGATATTTTCAGGATAAATAGCAGAATCTAGCTCTACTTCTGTTTCCTCATTATTAGTTAATTGAGCAACATCTGCATGACAAAGTGACTCAATATTTTGAGCCATTCCCGCGATAGTTGGCATTTCTAAAAAACTTGCAAGGGGTAGCTTGATGTGAAAAATTTCATTAACCTGATGAACAAGTTGAATTGCCAGCAGGGAATGCCCGCCTAGTTCGCAGAAGTTGTCATAGATACTGGGTTGATCTACTCCAAGTAGTTGACTCCAAAGCTCAGCTAATTGTGTTTCTCTAGAGTTACGGGGTGCCACATAAATTCCCTGTTCCATACAAGTCCACTTAGGGATAGGTAGTGCACGACGATCAATCTTGCCGTTGAGAGTGAGTGGTAATTCTTCCAAAAAGACAAATGCTGCAGGAATCATAAAGTCAGGCAACTCCAGCTTAAGAAAATCACGCAAATCGCGGATCATCAAATTTTGTCGTATTGGTTCTGAGGTAGAATTCGGAACTACATAGGCAACTAATCGTTTGTCGTTTGTAGAAACCTCACGGGCAACTACTACTATCTGACTTACTTTGGGATGTTTTACTAAGACTGACTCAATCTCTCCTAATTCAATACGAAAGCCGCGAATTTTAACCTGGTGATCGATACGTCCTAAGTATTTGAGATTACCGTCAGGTAAACGAATTGCTAAATCTCCAGTTTTGTAGAGTCGCGAACCTGGCTCGTTGCTGAAAGGATTGGGAATAAATTTCTCATCGGTCAAATCTGGACGATTGAGATAGCCTCTAGCTAAACCTGCCCCAGCAATATAAATTTCACCCTCCATTCCATCTGATACAGGTTTGAGTTGGGAGTCTAGCAGACAAATTTGAGTGTTGGAAATTGGACGACCGATTGAAGGAGTTTCGGTGGCACCTTTTTGCATTAAAGCAACTGTGGAGTAGGTAGTGTCTTCAGAGGGACCATAAAGGTTACATACTTGATGAACATGATCTAGCTGATAAAGTTGCTGTACTAAGCTATTTTGTAGCGGCTCTCCAGCAAGGTTGATCGTCTCAACAGAGGCAGGAATTCCCTTCATCCGAAGTAAGGTAGCGATCGCTGAAGGTACTGTATTAATTAAAGTGACTTTTTGTGCTGCTGGTAGATCTGGTAATTGCAAGGCATTTTGTGCCAAGATTACCGTTCCTCCACAACTTAAAGTAACAAACAATTCAAAAATTGATAGGTCAAAGCAAAGTGAAGTAGAAGCTAACACTCCTTGTAGCTGCTTAGCGCTAAACCATTCTTGTGCCCAATCTATGAAAGCTACTGTGTTACGATGTTCAATTGCTACTCCTTTTGGTTTACCTGTCGAACCTGATGTGTAAATGACATATGCAAGGTTGTGAGATTCGACCCCACTAAAAGGGTTATTTTCACTTTGTTGGGCAATTTTTTCCCAATCTGCGTCTATGTAGAGCGAATGTCCTTGATGTAAAGGAAGCGAGCGTGCTAATTTTTGTTGTGTCAGTAAAATAGGAATCTGAGTATCTTCAATAGTAAATGCTAGGCGATCTTTAGGATATGCAGGATCGAGAGGAACGTAGGCACCACCAGATTTGAGAATACCGAGTAGGGCAATAATCATCTCTATAGAGCGTTCAACGCAAACTCCTACTAAAACATCTGGTTTGACTCCTAATGATTTGAGGTAGTGAGCTAGTTGATTTGCTTTTTCGTTGAGTTCGCGGTAAGTTAATTGTTGATCTTGAAAAATAACAGCGATCGCATCGGGTGTTTTTGCTACTTGAATTTCTACGAGTTCGTGGATTAAAACGCCTTGATTAGAAAATGAGTTGTTTGACATTGTAATTTGCTTATTAATGTAAATAGTTAAATAGCTAGTAGAAATCTAGCCTCGAGTCAGGCTAAAGCTGTGTGTCGTAAAAAGACACAATAAGGTGATATGAAACCGATCAATCCTTAAGGTGTAAGGTTAGTAGGTAACGTCTGCAAGAACAAAGCGATCGCGTCCTTGAGTTTTTGCTTGATACAGTGCTTTATCTGCTTTTGCCATCAATGCAACAGGTTCGCTGTCTGATGTCGGAATTGTGCTCGCAATTCCCAAACTCATCGTCACATAATCACTGATTACTGAGCCAGCATGGACAAGCTGAGAGTTTCTTAGTTGCATTTGAATCTTTTGGGCTACTTTAATTGCACCTTCAGCCTCAGTGTTGGGTAAGATGACTGCAAACTCTTCTCCGCCATACCGAGCAACTAAATCTCCAGGGCGCTCAAGCGTAGCACTAATGATTTGAGCTACTTGTTTTAAACAACGATCGCCTGCCTGATGGCCATAGTGGTCATTGTATGATTTAAAGTAGTCAACATCGCAGAAAATTAAGGTTAAGGGTTGTTTTTCCCTTGCCATGCGCCACCATTCTTGAGCGATCGCTTGATCAAATTGGCGACGATTCGCTATTTGCGTTAAACTATCAACGCAACTGAGGTTTTGCAGTCTTCTATTGACTTCTTGTAATGCAACTTCTGCTTTCAGGCGATCGCTAATTTCTCTATGTAATTCTAATTCTACAACGTCTGAATGTTCATTAGTCGTCTCTAATAAAATTTCTAAATCGGTCTTTTCCTGCTTTAACTCTTCTAACTCTTGCTTAAGTCTTTCAATATGAATTAGTAACTGCTCCCGAGAGAATTGCTCTTCTAAGTTACGTTGAAATTTTGTTTTTTTATGATGGTTTCGAACCAACAACTCAGACTCCATGAATGCCTCTAGCCCCTGGCATTCTAAAGCTTTGGAAAATAAAAAGCCTTGACCATAAGTACACTTTAAAACTTTTAATTGAGCATATTGATGTGTGGTCTCTATTCCTTCTGCAACTACTTCCATATCCAAGTTTAATGCCAAATTTACAATTGCTTTAACAATCTCCAGCTTTTGTCTACTTTCATTCATCTTTTGAATAAAAGATCTATCCAGTTTTAAAGTATTGATTGGAAAATTATATAAATAGCTCAAGGATGAATATCCTGTACCAAAGTCATCCATAGAAAACTGAATATTTAATGCTTTTAGCTCCTCAATAACATTGACTGCAGTGTTAATATTTCTGATTAAACTACTTTCAGTAATTTCGAGCTTTAAGCAACATGGCTCTAGTTGTGTCTCCTGCAAAACTTGTTTTACCTGATCGAGAAGATCAGTCTTTAGGAGTTGTTTGCCAGAAATGTTGACACTAATTGTTTCTAAAGAAGCGTTAGGAAACTTTAATTGCCAAGCCCGCATTTGATAACAAGCTTCTCTTAGTACCCAATAGCCCAAAGATATAATTAGTCCTGTATCTTCTGCTAGAGAGATAAATTCAGAAGGATATATTAGCCCGCGCTGTGGATGTTGCCAGCGTATAAGTGCCTCAAATCCGACAATTTGTCTAGTTTCTAGTAAGACAATTGGTTGGTAGTATAATCGAAACTCCCGGCGCTCAATTGCCCGCCGTAAATCGTTTTCTAGCTTCAATACCTCTACTGTGCCGTCGTGCATAGCTAGGTTAAATATTTGGTAAGACGATCTACTGAGTTTCTTGGCATAATGCATAGCTATGTCAGCATCTCGTAACATCTCCTCTGGTTGCTGATAGTCTTCTTTACTCATAGCAATGCCAATACATACATTCACAAAAACTTCACGCCCTTTTATATAAAAAGGTAAAACAAGTTCTTTATAAATGCGATCGGCAATTTGTTGTATATGGCTAACATCTTTAATATTGTCGAGTAAAATCGCAAACTCTCCGCTTCCAAGATGAACAACTATATCTTTGTGGCGCGTGTAAGTTTCTAATCTGCGAGCAAGTGCAATAATAAGTTGATCTTCTATTCCATAAGCTAGATTGCTATCAACTACTTGGAATTGTTCTAAATCTAGTAACAAAATAGCAAAAATATAATTGATATTTTGTTTGGTAAAATTAGTTTTCTGAGCTATTTTTCTTAATAAGTACTTACGGTCTGGCAACATTGTCAACTGATCGGATAACTCTTCATTTGATATTTTATGCACTTGCTTAATTTGACTAATACTTGAGAGTTTTATCCTAGTCAAGAAGTTTATGTTGTTAATAGAAAGAGTGCTGATAACTCTTGCCCAGATTTTATTGAGTTTTTTATATTGGTAAACTAAAATATCTACTACATTATTATTTCTTTTAAATAAGCTAATAACTGGTAAGTTAAAATTGAAAAGTGGTTGAGGAGTTAAAAACAAGAAAAATGGCTCTTGCAACCACTGCTTATAATTCATATTGACATGGCAATTCCCAATATTTAATTTGCTAATGCTACGAAATATGGGTTGTTCATTTTTTTGTGTACTTAGAATTGTCTTTATACCGTTTGAAGCTTTTTCCAATTTTAGTTGGTTAGCTTTCTCGATAATTTCAATCATAAAATTACACCATAAACTCAGAACGCATTTCGCAGTAACCAATTTATAGCAAGGTTAAATTATTGATGAAAACCGTGAAAATATTGTCAGTGTTGGATTTTAGAAAAAAGCTTTTTTCTTTAGAGATATACTGAAAATTGTTGAAGTTTGATAAAAATACGGAGAAAGTGAGTTTAGAGTTGAGTTGAGTAATTGCTATATACTCAGTTAAGCTGACGCACTGGCTTTTAACTTAAAAAACCTTTATGGTGAAATTTATAGCTTTTATATAGTTCTGTTGAAGACTTGTGCAAGAAGATTTTCGGTTAATAGTTGATTTGGTGTTAGTTCTCGCGGTTGCAGCTGGTGGTGGGCTATTAGCTGCACTGTTGCGCCAACCAGTTCTCCTTGGTTATTTGCTTGGTGGTATGGTGGTTGGTCCTGCTGGACTAGGATTAATCAAGGAATTAATTCAAGTAGAAACGCTGGCGCAGTTTGGTGTTGCCTTTTTATTGTTTGCTTTGGGCGTTGAATTTTCTTTTGCAGAACTCAAAAAAGTCCAGGCGATCAGTTTAGGTGGTGGAGGCTTGCAAATTGCCCTCACTATTTTAGTAACAGCACTCGTATCGTTATTAGTAGGTTGGGTAAATTCTCCAGCACAAGGCGTATTCTTAGGTGCAATTTTATCTTTGTCTTCTACAGCAGTTGTACTCAAATGCTTGATGGAACGCAATGAAACCGAAACTTCACACGGGCAAGTGATGCTGGGAATTTTGGTAGTTCAAGACTTAGCATTAGGGTTAATGCTTGCGGTGTTACCTGCGTTGGATCAACCGGCTGAAACAATTGGTATGGCAGTGTTGACGGCTTTGTTACGCATTGGATTATTTGCTGCAGGAGCTATAGCCGCGGGAATTTGGTTGATTCCACCTTTGTTGAAACTTTTGGCACGTACCGAAAGCCGCGAGTTGTTTTTACTTGGTGTTGTAGCTTTGTGTTTGGGTATTGCACTACTAACTGAACACTTGGGTTTATCGATTGAAATGGGGGCGTTTGTTGCTGGATTGATGATTTCGGAGGTAGAGTACGCCGATCAAACGTTGACTTATGTAGAACCGCTGCGAGATATCTTTGCGACATTATTTTTTGTAGCAATTGGCATGTTGATTGATCCTGTGTTTTTGTGGCAAAACCTAGAGTTGATTTTGGGGTTAGTAGCGCTGGTTTGGGTTGGTAAATTTTTGATTGTGACTCCATTAGTTAAAGCTTTTGGTTATTCAATAAAAACCGCGTTGCTGGCTGGTTTAGGTTTGGCTCAAATTGGGGAATTTTCATTTGTGTTAGCGAGTGAAGGGCAATCACTAGGGCTAGTTTCCCGCAGGGTATATTTACTAATTTTGGGAACAACTGCAGTCACGCTGGTTCTAACACCGTTTGTATTGCGGCTAGTTCCTTTATTTTTTAATTGGGCAGAATCGTTACCTTGGCTTAAGCCTTATTTGGACGCGGCTGATGTACCAAAAGAGGTTTCTCCAGAATTACCGATACAGGATCATTTGGTTGTTTGTGGTTATGGACAAATGGGACGTAACTTAGTTCGCTTAATGCAAGAACGCGGACTTTCTGTAGTAGTAGTAGATCAGTCGGAAAGTAAAATTCAACAGTTGCGTGAAGCTGGAGTGCCTTACGTGTATGGTAATGCCAGTAGTTTGCGAGTGTTAGAAACTGCTGGGGTGGATCGCGCGCGATCGCTAGCAATTGCTTTACGAGATCCGATGAGTACACGTTTGTGTCTTAAACGTGCGTTGGAACTATCTCCTGAACTTGATACGGTAGTCTGTGCCAATAAAAATCAAGATATTGAACTACTGTATCAACTGGGCGCAAGAGAAGTTGTACAACCTGAATTTGAAGCAAGTATCGAACTTTCCACACATTTATTAGCGCAAGTCGGCTTGGCGCTACCAGTAATTCAACAAGAAATGCAGCAAATCCGATCGCATCATTATCTCGAATTGCGCCCTGAGCGATCGCCTGCACAAGTTTCGCGGGAGTTGCAGTTAGCAGCTAAAGATATGAATAGTCGCTGGTATCGCTTACCTAAGACATCTCCGCTTGCTGGTATGACGTTAGAAGAAGTAAATTTACGATATCTTACTGGTGTCAGTTTGATTGCAATTCGTCGGGCGAAAGGTGAAGAAGTTGATTATCCTGATGCTACAACCGTTTTACAGACAGGCGATCGCTTATTACTCGTTGGAACTGCTGAGGAACTCGCGGCGTTTGATGAATTGGCTAAAGGTGAAGTGGCAATTCATGATGAAAATATGTTGTGTCACTGGATTATGCTTGGAGTTAATAGCCCAGTGATTAATCAAACTTTGGCACAGTTAGATGTTTTCACTCGTTGTAGCGTGCAGGTACAAGCAATTCGACGCGATGGTAAATTCTTTTGGTTTCCTGATGTGAATATGAGCTTGCAAGCAGGCGATTTACTGTTATTATGCGGAGCTTACCCAGCTTTGAATCAACTTCAGGATTGGCTATCAACGCAAGGTGTACAGGGTGTTTTTCCTATATTGTCGTAAGTGTTTCTACTTGAACATTGCGGGTGGGTAATTGGTAATTAACTGGACTTGATATAGTTAGGATTTATGAATTAGGCTGACAGTATTAATAAATTTCTGTAAAACTGGAGAAGAGTCTTGTTTTCGCCAGGCTAAAGCAATTTCAATTTCTGGCGTCGGTTCTTGGAGCATTTTGTAAACAACACCTGATCTTTGTAAATTTTGGAGTGAAGCGGGTACAAGGGCTATACCTATACCTCCAGCTACTAAGCTAATTGTTGTTTGCAGTTGTGTCGCTTCTTGGAGAACATTTGGTATGAAATTTGTCTGTTGAAAAAAGCGGAGAATTTGGTTGTATAATCCTCCTCCCAAGTGATGTGGAGGCATAATAAATGGTTCTTGAGTGAGTGCTTTGATAGATACTTCTGGTAGTACTGCTAGGGGGTGAGTTGCTGCGATCGCTAAAATAAGGCTTTCTTGTAAAACAGTTATAGTACTGAGGGCTTCACTTTCAATTGGTAAATAAAGAATTCCGACATCAATTTGGTTGTGGTGCAGGCGATCGCATTGTTGGCGGGTTGTTAATTCTTGCAAATCTAACTCTACATCTGGGCATTGCTCGCGAAAGACACGTAAAATTTTTGGCAATATACTATATGTCGCTGAGCTATTAAAACCAATTACCAATCGACCAATTTCACCACGACTGGCTTTTTGGACTGCAATCACTGCTTGATCGACTTGTTGTAGTGCTAGCCGCGACTTTTCTAAAAACACTTTTCCTGGTGTTGTTAATTCTACTCTGCGCTTGGTTCGCTCAAAAAGTTTGACTCCTAACTCTATTTCTAAATCTCGGATTTGCTGACTTAATGGTGGTTGGGCAATATGCAATCGTTCTGCTGCACGGCTAAAATTTAGTTCTTCTGCAACTGTAATGAAGTAACGCAGGTGTCGCAGTTCCATTTGGGTAATGGGTAATGGGTGTTTGATTTATATATTTTGAGTATAAATAAACTGCTAAAAATATATTGGACATCTAGTAATTGCTTCTCTACAGTGAGTAGTAGGCGTACTCAGGAAGCTGAAAATGGATGAAATTGATATAAAAATTCGCTTGGCAACAATTGAAGATCTAGAGTTAATTCTTGGGTTTATTTCACAAAAAGCAAAATTTGACAGGTATCCCCATTCTCTAGAAATCACGATTGATAAGTTAAGGCAAACTTTATTCGCTCAACCTCCACTTGCACAAGTGTTGTTAGCCCAAGTCGATGATGTTGCAGTTGGATTTGCGCTATTTTCCTATGCTTACTCCAGTTTTTTAGCACAGCTGACGCTTTGGGTAGGCGATTTGTATGTACAGCCACTGATGCGCGGTAAGGGAATTGGTACAGCGTTGTTGCAACGTTTGGCGCAAATCGCACAAGAGGCAAATTGTGGCAGGTTAGAATGGACTGTTGCGGATGGCAATACCCGTGCGATCGCTTTTTATCAAAAACACGGTACGCAAGTTTTAAATGTCCGGCTGTGTCGAATCGAGCGATCTACAATTTTGCAACTAGCAGGTAAACGGACAGACAAAAGATTTACTGCTTTTTACAAGTAATATCAAATCCAGTTGATTAGTGATGATAAAAATGGTGAGTAAAGTGACTAATGACTAGTAACTAACCACTAATAACAGCGTAACAATACCGATATTCTGGTTATCTAAGCGGAGATGATATAAATAAGTAACATAAAATATGCACAAAGTAAAAATTAGCTATAAGGAAAATCATGATATTGATTGCCTCAGCATTCTTAATTTATATCAAGCGAATCACTGGTCTTCAGCTAACAAACCTGAGCAACTCTACAACGCATTAATGCACTCCCAACTGCTAATTTCTGCGTGGGATAAAAGTAAGCTAGTAGGTTTAGGCAATGCTATCTCTGATAACTTTTTAGTCGTTTACTATCCTCACTTACTTGTGTTGCCAGAGTACCAGAAACAAGGTATAGGCAGACAAATTATGAAGATTTTAACGTCTCGTTATCAAGGTTTTCATCAACATATTCTCCTTGCAGACCAACAGGCAATTGAATTCTATAAAAAGTGTGGCTTTAAGCGCGCCGGAAAAACTGAGCCGATGTGGATATATGCTGAACAAGAGGATTAGTTTCCTTTAAACCACTACTATCAACTAGTTTATTGGTTTGAGATAGGCGATCGCACCTCTCCAAACGAGGATAGTTTGATTATTTGCATCAACAAGACTTAAACAGTTTTGATCTTGCCAGCTAATTTTACCAATGACTAGATCGCCAGTGACAAGTTTCAACTCGACGCGGTTTGCTTGTTTAATTAATGTTTGAACTTGACGAATGCTAGGTAATGCTGGATCGAATTCGCTAGGCATAAATTTGGTTTTCTCGTTGGGAAAGGGGTAATGGGTAATGGGTAATGGGTAATGGGTAATGGAAAAAAGATATTTAGCAGTTACCAGTTACCAATGACCAGTTACCAATCTTTAGGTTACATTTATTTTCACTTACTGACATAAAATCCTATGACGATTGAATTTGCTAAATATCACGGACTTGGAAACGATTTTATTTTGATTGACAATCGTTTGTCATCACAGCCTGTTGTTACACCTGAACAAGCAATTAAGTTATGCGATCGACACTTTGGAATTGGTGCAGATGGCGTCATTTTTGCACTACCAGGACAGAATGGTACTGACTACACAATGCGGATTTTTAATTCTGATGGTTCAGAACCAGAAATGTGTGGTAATGGCATTCGTTGTTTAGCGGCGTTTGTCGCAGAAATAGACGGGGATCAGCAAGAAAATAGCCAAAAACGCATTCATACGCTGGCTGGCACTATTACACCGCAAATTATGCCTGATGGTCAAGTCAAAGTTGATATGGGCGTCCCTCGGTTACTTGCAAGTGAAATTCCGACGACTTTGTGTTCAGAAGGCGTGAAGGTTGTTGACAAACTGCTAGAAGTTGCCGGACAAAGTTGGAATGTTACGTGTGTCAGTATGGGGAATCCGCACTGTATTACGTTTGTGGAAGATGTCGCAGCAATTCCATTAGAAAACATTGGTCCGCAATTTGAGCATCACGCTGTCTTTCCGCAACGGACAAATACAGAATTTATTGAAGTGGTGCGCCGCGACTACTTGAAGATGCGTGTCTGGGAACGCGGCGCAGGGGCTACTTTGGCGTGTGGTACAGGTGCTTGTGCGGCTTTAGTTGCCGGTGTATTGACAGGAAGATGCGATCGCATTGCGACAGTCGAACTTCCAGGGGGTTGCTTGCAAATCGAATGGTCCGAAATCGATCAGCGGCTATTGATGACAGGACCTGCTGAAAGAGTATTTACAGGTGTTGTAGAAATTTAAGCATAGAGGTTCTAAACAAGATACAACACAAACCGCTGTCCCAACGCACTTTATAACCCTGACCTCTGACCCCTGTTATACTTAACGGACTCTACAAGATTTACGCTCGCTTTCTAGCTGCGGTTCTTGCCAAGACAAAGCAAAATGACTGACACCTTGAAGTCGTGGTGCATAGGCGCGGAGTGCTTGCATTTGGGCTTCTAAGGATGGGCGATTGCTAATAGGTTTACCCCAAACTCCTGCGATCGCTGGAATTACCTGAGTTCCAGATGGTGCGTACTGCAAAACTCGCTGTACTAAAGCAGCAATACAACTTGTATTATTGCAAGCTGCGTAAGACATGGGATGCCATTCTAAAGTTGTTGGAAAGCGGTCCCAAGGCTGCAAACGCGAGTCATAACCTTGACGACCGACTGATTGGTTGCCATCAGGGAAAAACACTGCACCTGCTTTCATTCCTTGTCGCTGTACAGGCCAAGCTGCAATTGCTAAAAAGTCGATAATGCCTTGAATTGCATGAGCAACACTAAGTTGCCATAACTCCCACTGTAATTGGGGCTGTCTTTGTGCCGCAGTTGGTGGTTTGTTTGGTGGTTGTGGTGCTGGGGGAGGGGTGCGTCCTTGCCACAAGGGTTCGCCTTCTTGCGGATACAGCTTGTCGATGGCTTCAATATCTCCTGCAGTAATATATCCTTTACTCACAAAGCGCTGAATTAAGTTCAGTCCTTTGTAGTTTAGTGCCCGACGATTTAAAGCTTGTTGAGCAGCTTCGCTATGAATCCATAAATCTTGTACTCTATTGACAACAGATCCAGCACCTGAGCCTCTAGGATAGCGCACATAGTCAAAGAGAACTCCATCAGGGCGACGCCGTATGACTTCTAGAATAAGCTGATAATAATCTCTTTTGGCTTGCAAGTTATAAGGATCAATAAATACCTGACTGGCGTTATCAACCACATACAAACTTGTATCTCCTTTACTGTTACGTGCTAGCACCGATTGGCGGTCTGGGCGCTGCCCGTAGGAGTAGCCGAAATTCATCATGAACATCCAAGCGTAGACCTTCAACCCGCGATCGCGTCCCTTTTGAATGGCTTGAGCTAGCAAATCTGTCCTTTCACTACCAGGGGTCCTAACTACAGAAGGCCAAACGGTAGGATTTGCGGCTGTGGGTAGCAAAACTTGACCGTCGTAGAATACTTCAATATACACCTGGTTATAGCCACGATTAACAACGCGATCCATGACTTTATCGAGTACTCCAGGCTGAAGATCGCAGGGATATAACCGCAACCATACTGCTTGAGTTTGAGGCCAAGTGCGGTTGCGACAATCGCGTAAAATTTGAGCGTGTTGATTTACAAGTGCTCTATAGCGGTTCTGAGCTTCTGTGTTGCCCTGCAGTGCAGATTGACGTAAGGTTTCTTTTTCTTGTGTTGCTGCTGCTGTTAGCTGGCAATACGCCGTTGTTTGTGCCTTAGCTGGAGGAGGGCTACCAAAATTAGTACTTACTAAGCTACCTGTTAACACGGTGGCAAGCAAGCGTTGCCAAGCAAAGCAAGAACGGGCAAATCTCAAACGATGGTTGGACATTACCGCAAACACAACATAACTACGAACAATGAATCTGGTAGCAAGGCTAATCATTAACTTATAAGTGACAGCCTCAACTAGCGTTGTTCAAAAAAACAGCGCTTTAGCTTTATGTAACAGTTGCACTAGAACAACGTACCAGGACACACTAATAATTCACTAGTGAGAACTTTGGGTTACATAAGTCTTGACTAGTGTTAGGACTACAAAAGTTCTCATTCGGTTTCCTTAACGCTCTAATTTCTTAAGTGTGGCAAATGAAGAAACCGCTTCAAATATTAAATCAACTGCTCAAATCATTACACCTAATAGTTTTTGTACATTGCGATCGCATGATGTCCAGCCAGATTGCCTGACTATCTGTAAGTTGCTAGTTGTATTAGTACACAACATTAACCGTAAATATCTCCTGTCTAAAAGCGTTAGGAGAGTAAAATCTCAAACTAACCTTATGTGTTAGTTAGCCACTCACTACTCTCCCACTAGCTACTATAGAAGGAGATATCGCTAACTACGAGTTTAGCTGTTTCGGTTCAGCGCCATTTCTACTTGTTTGAATTCTTGCTCTAACCGTTTTTTGAGCTTTGCTGGTACTGGGCGATTGGGATAAGAGCTATAGTGTCCTGCCAAGGAGTTTAATGCGGTTCGCATTGTGGTGAAGGAACTTAAACTAGCAACAGCACCATCACGTTGGTAACGGGCAGCAAATTCATTAATTTTTTGACGTGCTTCTGTTTGCGCCTCAGCTTTTTCAGGAGCATCATCTGGTAAATCGAGGGCGTTTCTCAATGTGTTTACCACAGATAGTGTATCTTGGCGATAATCTCCACTCAGACCATCTGAGAAAGCAGTGCTAGAACAGCCCATCAAGCCAATGACAACAACCAACGCGAGGGCGAGTAGACGTGACCAATAGCGCTTCATAAGCATTTAAGTGAGAAAAGACAGAAATTAACGTCCATCCTATCTCGGATTGGTACTGCGGGGATCATGTAATTTGGGTAGTAGAGTAGTAGGGAGACTAAGAGAGTTATGAATGTTGAATGTTGAGTGTTGAGTTAAGAATGCCATCAAAGTCTTCTCATAACTCATAATTCAAAACTCAAAACTCAAAACTCTATTACCTACACTCCCACACTCCTACTAGCCACTAACCACTTCCTCTTCTTTAGTCAGCAGGCAATATAAAGTATCGCGTTGTGCATGGGGTCTTTTGATGGAACTAATTGCGGTATGTAGAGTTTCTACTTCCATACACGTACCACCGATCGCACCTGCCATTGTGGTAATGTGTTCTTCCATTAAAGTACCGCCAATATCGTTGCAACCCCACTTTAAAGCTTTTATTGCTCCTGTTAGCCCTAGTTTGACCCAGCTTGGTTGATGGTTAGATATTGCCTGTCCTAAAAAGATCCTTGCTACTGCTGTCAGTAATAGTGCATCAGCAAGTACTGGTTGATCTCTGCCAACTCTACGGCGTAGAGGTTTGGGGGCTTCTTGACCGACAAATGGTAGCAAAATGAATTCAGTTATGGTGGCAGAGTAATTTCTATCGTATGCGGTTTGTTGTAGCGATCGCAATTGTTGCAGGTGATGAATCTGCTGTTGTGGTGTTTCAATGTGTCCAGAAAGCATTGTACTGGTTGTTGGTACACCTAATTGATGGGCTGTACTGACAATTTCTAGCCAAGTGGCTGTGTTAATTTTTTCAGGACACAAAATCCGCCTGACTCGATCGTCTAAGATTTCAGCAGCGGTTCCTGGCATTGAACCGACTCCAGCATCGCGTAAAGCAACAATGACTGAGGCATAGCTAATATCATCTTCTCGCGCAATAAATTCTACTTCTTGGGGAGAAAATGCGTGTAAGTGCAATTGAGGGAACTGTGCTTTGATGATTTTTACTACTTCCAGGTAATATGGCAGAGAGCGCCCGCTAATTTTCGCTTGCGGGTTTAATCCTCCTTGCATACAAATTTCTGTTGCACCGCGCTGTACCGCATCACTCGTTTTTTCAAGAATTTGTGCCCAGTTTAGCCAGTAGGCTTCTTCTTCTCCAGCATCGCGCCGAAATGCACAGAAACTACAGTGCTGCTCGCAAATATTAGTAAAATTAATATTACGATTGATGACATATGTTACAGTGTCACCTGCTTGCAAGCGGCGGAGTTGATCTGCTGTATCCTGAATTGCTGCGATCGCTTCGATATCGGTCTGCTGTAACAATATTACTCCCTCTTGGGAGGATAGCTCGTATCCGGTTAAGGCACGCTCAAGAATCTTTTCAACAGCTTTAGTAGTCACAGAGCATTGGATAATTAAGTGCACTTTCTCAATTGTGTCAGTAAATGAAGCAAGACAGGACAGGATGCCTACCCCGCATTTATACATACAGATAGTGAAAATCTATGAGTTATGAATTTAAAACTCAATCCAAAGACTAAATATCAAGATATATTACTGCTGTTGGTATGGACTGCGATCGCTGTTGGTTTGCGGTTAACGCTACTAGCAAGTAAACCACCTTGGACAGATGAATTCTCAACGTTAGTCTTTAGCTTGGGCAATAGTTTTCTTGGCGTTCCTTTAAATCAGGCGATCGCGCTTGATACACTACTGCAACCGTTGCAACATAATCCAGAGCGTGGAGTTATACAAGTCGTCCACAACTTGGTGACAGAAAGCAATCATCCACCACTGTACTTTGCAGTAGCTCATTTATGGATGAATTTTTGGTCGCCACAGTCAACTGACTTAGTCTCGGTATGGACAGCGCGATCGCTTCCGGCTTTACTCGGTGCAGCATCGGTTCCTGCAATTTATGGGTTGGGTTGGCTGACTTTTCGTTCTCGTTTAATCGGTCATTTATCAGCAGCAATGATGGCGGTTTCGCCCTATGGAATATTTTTAGCGCAAGAAGCCCGACATTACACGCTGGCAATTCTATGGGTCATTGCTTCCTTTGGTTGTTTGGTTGTTGCAATTCGACGTCTTGAGTACCGTAAACCAATTCCGAGTTGGTTAGTCGTTGTTTGGATTGCTGCAAATTTTTTAGGGATCGCAACGCACTATTTTTTTGTGTTGACTCTTGGTGCTGAAGCTGCTGTTCTATGTGTGTTGTGGTTACGTCATTATACATCTCGCACTGAATACCCTAGGTCTGGTTCTTGGTGGCAAATTTTGATGGTTGCAGTAGGAACATTTCTCGGTGGCTTAGTGTGGCTACCTGTGTTTTTCCAAAACAATTATGGCAGCGATCTCACCGATTGGATTCAAAACGGCACGAAAGGATTATTAGCATTACTTAACCCAATTTTTCAAGCTCTGGCTGCTTGGCTGACAATGATATCTTTACTACCAGTAGAAGCTCCACAACTACCGATTGTGATTGCTTCTGGTTTTGTCATGCTGATTTTCTTTTTGTGGGCACTGCCTCAGTTGTATCGTGGGATCAAAGTAAAGCTCACGCAACCTAAAACACGCTTAATGACTTGGGTTTTTGTGGGGATTGCGTGTAGTGCGATCGCATTGTTCTTTTTCTTTACTTATGTTTTTGGTATTGATCTCACTCGTGGCGCGCGCTATAATTTTGTCTATTTTCCTGCAGTTATAATTTTAGTGGGAGCAAGTCTTGCAGTTTGTTGGCAGACTCCTCATCAACAAGGAAAACGTGCTGTTGCCTTAATTTGGCTAATGGGATTACTCAGCGCGATCACAGTAGTTTGTAATTTAGGTTATCAAAAATACTACCGCCCTGACTTGATGGTAGAAATTATTCAAAACAATACATTGCACTCACCAATGTTGATTGCTACAACTCATAAAACTCATGTGCAAATTGGCGAAATGATGGGTATAGGTAGAGAATTTAAACTTGCTGGAGTTAATACGCCGCGATTCTTGTTAGCGCGTGAAACAAATGAAGCCACTGCGACTTTACAACAAACTTTAAATAATTTTCCCCGACCGCTAGACTTGTGGTTGATCAATTTTCATGCGCCAGTGCAAGTAGATAGCTGTATTGCTGAACCTCAAGCTTTGCCATACGTTAATGGTTACAACTACCAGCTATATCGCTGTAATTGAGAGGTAGTTGGGTAGGCGGGTATTTGGGAGACTAAGAGAGTTATGAGTCATGAAGAGTCTTTTAATTCAAAACTCTTTATTTCTACTTAAGTACTTCTGGAATACTCACAGAGGATAAACCGGCGATCGCGCGTAAATTTTGACAACGGATGAGTTCGATAAAAGTTAAGCTAGGACGTTTTTCAAGTTTGGCGACGGCTTCTATTGCAGTTAACAAATGTTCTGCTGCTTCAGTTTCAATGTAGCTGCGCCTTTGGGCAATTTGAATGGCGGCTTTGTCTGCTTCGATTTCTAGTTGCGTACTGCGATTGTTGCGCCAGATGCGATTAAGTGCGATCGCACTCAAACCTCCTGCAACCAAAACTCCGACAGCATCTTGCTGTACGAATTCAATTGTTGCGCCTATTAGTCCTGTAATGACAACACCTTGATAAATATCTGGCTTTAACCACTTGACTTGGAGAAGCCAAGATACAGTTCGTAACAGCAGCAGATCTCTTTGTGGCTGCGAAAGACGGCGCCATAAGTCAAAATTGATATATATCAAACGCTGCTGATTCCAAGGTAAGGGAAACGAGCTATAAATTACTGCTGCTTGCTCTGGTTTATTCACAATTTTAGTCATCATGCGACCAGAAGCTGGCATGATTTCTACGAGGCGGCGAATTTCAATAGCTGGCTCCATTGACTTTAGTTCAGTAATAATACAACAAATGGGTAATAGAAAAGCACTTAGCCTTCTTCTGTTAGCATTTAACCCAAAAAAAGCTAATAGCCAATAGCTAATCGCTATTTAATGACCAATTACCAGTTACCAATTACCAACTCAAATACTTCTACTCTATATACATTATTACTCTGTGTTTAAACAGATAATAGTAAGAAGCAGTTGAAATAAGGATTCCTGCATGGATGCATTTGCTCCTGTTCCTCCCGAATGGACTAATAAGGCAATTCACGCTTATGAGTTTTGTTGTCCTACTTGTCGTGCTTCGAGTCGAGAAGCGGAAAATGTTTGGCTTAATCGGCGATCGCCTGTGATGACAGATAATTATCGCCGCAAGTGGCAAGAATTTTATCAGTGTCGTTGCGGTTGTGTGTGGTGGGCTTGGAGTAGCGATCGCCCGCCTTCGGAGTTCTCTTCATCGGAACTGTCAACGTAACCCAAAAAAATAATTGGGGCGATCTCATCAAGATCGCCCCGACTTCAGTTACTTAATACTAATCATCCTTTTAGAAGGAGAAAGTAGTACGAAGGGTTCCGACATAAATTGTGTCATTAGCGTTGTTATGCTCTGGATTGAAGATCACTAACACACCAGGAGTGATAGCAACGTTCTCGGTAAGCTGTAGACGATATACTCCTTCTAAGTGATATGAAGTATCTGGGTCTTCAACAAGGGCACTATCTGTAACCTTTGGTGGCTGACCAAAGATAATACCCAACTGATTACCTTCTCTACCAAAATCTTGTAATGCTAATGTAGCAGCCCAGTAGAACATATCTGCATCAGCTGCAGGACCTACTAAACTATCTGCAGTACTATAGCCTACCCAACCGGAGAGGTTCAATGACTGACCTAGTTGTAAGCTAGCTTGCGCTCCGTAATGGTTAGCTTCTGTAGCAACATCCTCCCCAAAAGGCGCGTTTGCATTAGCACTTCCTGTGGAACCAAATAGATCAATTCCACTTGCCGTGTTTTGATAAGAACGAGCGTATGTAGCACCGATTGTAAATGCATCGCTAATGCGGAAACCAATTTGACCTAACGCAGTATAAGCACCATTAAAGAGTCCTACACCACCTTCGCCAGGGTCTGCAGCATTAGGTGCAGCAAAAACTCCAGTTACAGTCAGTGGACCTTCTGGATTAAGACTGACTGATATTCCAGCACCGCTACCTGTGCGGTAGATAGGGCTAAATCGACCGTAACGAGATATTGCACCACGACCACTGCTTTCAAGAGATGGGTTGAAGCTATATAGCGCGTTATCTAATCCGACATCACTAAAGTTCAATTGAACTAAAGCAGCATCACCGACGGGAAAACGGTAGTAGAAGTCTTCTAGTTCGACATCGTTACCAGTGTTGGTATCAAAGCCTAGACGGGTCATGCTAGTACCCGTTTCACCACTGTTGTTGTCTAAATTCGCAGCTTGCAAACGAACTCTCAAGCGATCGTCACCACCAAAACTGGTGTCAAAGTTCAACCGCGCCCGACCCCCAAGAACAGTATTGTACTCTAAGTCTTCTCCACCAACTGCTGCGTCGCCGAAAACATCAGATATTGCAAAAATCACTTCTCCGTTGAGGACGGTTGTTGTGGAGAACTGATTTGCTTCGAGTTCTGCGGTTTGCGCTTCTAGGGCATCAACTCGACCGCGGAGTGTAGCAATTTCTGCTGCAAATTCTTCTTGTAAACGTTGGAGAGTCGCTAAGTCTTCTCTTGTAACTTGGTCTGCTGTGGCTGTTGCAATTAGTTCATTGACGCGATCTAAACACGCATTCAAACCAGCTGCAAATTCGTAGCGGGTCAAAGCACGATTACCGCGATAGGTTCCGTCAGGATAACCAGCAATACAACCGTAGCGCTCAACGAGTGATTGTAGTGCTTGAAATGCCCAATCTGTTGGCTGAACGTCAGATAACTGAGATACTGATGTTACCTGAGCTAGTGAATTTGCGGGAACTTGACTAACTAAGGTTGGAGCTTGGCTTGTAACAATTTGAGGAGCTGGTTCTACAGCCGCAGCTTGGTCAGTGGTTGCAGTCGGAACAACTACATCTACTACTGGAGTTTCAGTAGCTTGAACGCGGTTGCCTAGAAGCAAGGTTGCTCCTAAAATGACTGGACTGAGCCTCAAAGCGTTCCAGAAAAATTTTGTCATTGTTTGTCTCACTCACACCGATATTATGAACAGATTCAGACTTTAGGTATATCTGCTGTCAACACTAAGATTATACAAGGTGATCTCGCTAAAAAATCAATAGTAATATCTCGGATTTTCATGAGATCTTTAATTTAAGCGATCGCCTTTCAAAAGCAAGTATTTGTTACCCAGAATACACTGGTAAACATTGGACATTCTTGGCTTGTGTTTAGAAAATAGAATAACAAGTTTGTTGAGCTTACAAAAGTGCTATTTGACTAAACATAAAATTATGCGTCTTTGGTGACGAAGTAACATTCCTTCCTCTTCAAAGTGCTGTAACAATCGAGTGACTGAAACTCTTGTTGTGTTAATGACTTCTGCCATTTCCTGGTGAGTAATAGCTAAATCAATCAAGCGACCTTGCTCTACTTCTCGACCAAACTTCTCAGAGAGCCAGATCAAAAAGTGCCACAGTCTCATAGAAACTGGTTTTCGATGTACGATACTCAGAAGCTCTTCAGATTGCTGGATGTGAAGTAACATAGAATCTACTGCTTGATGCCATAAGCCTGCTGGCAAAAGACTCATTTCCACACTTGTTAGGCACTCTATCTGGTATGGATTTACCCGCGATAATGGGTAGCCTACAACATCATCTGCGCCCCAGTATCCTAATGTTATGAGTGTGCCTTGTTCGCTCCAAGTAAAAGTACGTACGGCTCCGCGTTCTATTTTCCACAAAAGGTCTTGGCGGGGTGGAATAAGCTCTTTGCGGCTAAATATCCGCTGGAGTGGAGAGGGGAGTGGTGTGTTTGGAGCGGAGATAGTCATGGATATAACCGTTGTTTTTGGTGTTAGTGTGGTTATTTTTTGTATCTATTACTTTTCACTTATTTGAGAGTAAATTCTGCATTTGATTGGCTGCAAATTTAGAAAATGACAGATATTTTTTGCTAGATATTATGCCAATGAAACTTAGTTTTATATCTCCCATTCACAGGTAAAATTACCACTCCTGCAATGGTGCAAATCAACGGATAAACTGTGTAGCACTTGCGTTTCATTATGTTCAGCTTAAGTGCAATTTCAAAAGAAAGTGTCTTGGAGTTTTTATTGTGAGTTTAATACTGATAGTAAAGCTATAAGTTTAAGAACAGGTAAGCCTTTGTTAAAGATTGTGTTGTTGTATACAGCACACAACATATTCAGTAATAGTTTTGCTGAATTAGTTTGAGTAAATCAAGGATATAGGAGAAAAAGATGACGACAAGTTTGTACAAAAATAATCTTATTCTCTTGTGCTTTAACTTCATGCTTACAACTCTTGCAATCGAAAAATTATAAACGCCATTCCCAGCGGAATGTAATGTAGCGGAGAAGCGAGATGTTTAGCAAGGCTCAACATGATAGTTTGGCGTTGCTGAATCCAGTATGATTTTGCCTCCAACCCCCAATTCTGGAGGCGACGAACCAATTAAAGTCCCCCAAATTTGGGGGATTTAGGGGGTAGCAAATAGTTTGTGATTTCCAAAATTCATTCCTCTTTCAGCAACGCCGACAGTTTAAATACTTTTGCAAGAAGTCTCTTGTTTGCCCTAGGTAGAACCCCACATTGAGTATTAACCTACTTTCTATCTATGAAGCTTGTAGAGCGAAATAGTTGAGATTAGGCTCTGTGTCCTGTGACGATGTATGCTACTCTTTGACCAATATTCGTTGCGTGATCTGCCATTCGTTCTATGTGGCGGATAACAAGTGCTAAAAGCAAGATTGGTTCTACTACTCCTTTAATGTCGCGCTCGGTTGCCAAAGTTTGGTAGAGTGTTTGGTAGGCATCATCGACAAAATCATCGAGCCGTTTGACTGTTTTTCCAGCATCAGCATCGAGATCGGCTAGTGCAACTAAGCTAGTTGCTAGCATGGCTTGGGCGTGATGAGACATTTCCTCAATTTGAGGAACACAACGATGAGGCGGATAGGGAAAAAGTTTGATGGCTATTTCGGCTAAGTCCTCTGCATAGTCGCCAATGCGTTCTAAGTCGCGGACGAGTTGCATAAACGCACTTAACAAGCGCAAATCTTGTGCTACTGGTGATTCTGAGGTGAGTAGAGTAGCACACTCTATCTCAATTTGTTTGTAGAAGCGATCAATTTGTTTATCGAGGAGAGGTAGTTGTTTAGCTACTTCTAAGTCACGTGCAAACAATGCTTGATGACTAAGCCTAAAGGAATTTTCGACTAAAGCTCCCATCCTCAAAACGTCACGTTCTAAGCTTTTGAGGCGACGTTCAAAATGGCGGCGCTCAGAACTAGAGTTAATGTTCACATTTGATAATGTTGCACTATATAGAGATTGGCTACTGTTGTCTCAATGTTAGTGCTAATTTTGAGGATTTGCTAATACCCCTGGAAGCAAAACTTGTAACCAAGCACCACTTTGGGGATGATTCATTGCTTTTATGGTACCGCCGTGAGCTAAGACAATTTGCCGCGCGATCGCTAAACCTAAACCAGAACCTGCACTTATAGAACAACTAGGATGAGTTAACGGTTGTCGAGTGCGTGAGGGATCTCCTCGGTAAAGTCGATCAAACACATGGGGTAAATCAGTGCTAGGAAAACCTGAACCAGAATCAATAATATCAATTTGTACTTGATCTGCTGCGATTAAACTGAGTTTGACTTCAATTTTTCCTTCAGGAGGACTGTACTTAATGCTGTTATCAAAGATGTTCAAGAACAGGCGATAAAGACGCGATTCATCGGCTTTGAGCCACACAGCTTCGAGTCCAGAATAGCTCAATTGCATCTTTTTATTTTGGGCTAAAGGTTCGAGGCTTTCCCATACAGTATTGATAAGCGATCGCAGTTCTAAGCTTTGGCGATTTAATTTACTATTTGTTTCGAGTTGATTGAGTTCTAACCATTCTTGAACTAATTTAATTAAGCGATCAATTTCAGGAAGAATGCGTTCAGCCCAGCGTTGCAGTGGTGGTTCTAACTGTTGCTCTAAAGTTTCAGCAATGAGACGAATTGAGGTTAGCGGCGTTTTTAATTCGTGGGCTAAATCGGAAAGTGTGCGATCGCGGGAAGCTGCTATGTCTACCAACGGTTGACGATTTTCAATAAATACACTAACTCTCCCTTCAGGTAAAGGATAGCTATAAGCTCGTAAAGTACGCGGTTGAGCCTCTCCGAGTGAAACAGCATTTGTGAAAGTTGGATGGAATACCCATTCTATTGCTTGTGGTTGTTGGCGATCGCGTGTTTGCTCAATGAGATGATCTAGTTCATACGAGCGTACAAGTTCTAAAAGTAACCTATATTGTCCTGCTTTCCACCTTTGGATGTTTAATAATTGCTGTGCCTGTGGGTTACAACACAATAATTGGTTCTCCTCATCTACTTGTAGATGACCTACAGGTGCAACTTCTAAGAGGTATTCACATAAATCAATTTTTGCTTGGAGTTGAGTGTTGTCTTCTTTTTGTTTGACAATTGCCCTTTGTAATAAATTGATCGACGGTAGCGCAATTTCTGTGGCTTCAGAGGGAAGCCTGCGCAATACTTGCTGTAGTCTTTTCTGGAATTGGGTATATTGCCAAAACCAAATTCCAAGTCCTACAGCTAGCCCCAAAAAGAATTCCAACAACGCCATTAAGAGCCACGAGCTTTTGCATGCTATCAGCTACTAGCTTATCTATTTTGGCTAAGAAGGGATCAATTTGAGGGTTCGGAGGTCGGGGATCAGGGGACGGAGAGTCGTGAAGTGTTGAGCCTAAGAGAGTTATAAATGTTGAGTGTTGAGTGTTAAGTTAAGAATGCCCTCAAGATCTTCTCATAACTCAAAATTCAAAATTCAAAACTATTCACTAGCCCCTCACCCCTCAACGCCAGTTTGACGCCACTTGCTACAATGGGGGACACCCCCAAGGGCGCAGTGGCTCCTCCTCACCCCTTATCTTCCTACCCAAATCGGTAGCCGAAGCCGCGTACAGTAATGATGTATTCGGGATGGCTGGGATCTTTTTCTAATTTTTCCCGTAGCCAACGAATGTGAACATCGACCGTTTTACTATCTCCGACAAAATCTGCACCCCAAACTTGATCGAGTAATTGCTCGCGCGACCAAACTCGGCGGGGATATGTGATAAATAGTTCGAGTAAACGAAACTCTTTAGGTGAAAGATTCACTTCTTCACCACGCACAGTAACGCGACACTCTTGAGAATAGAGCGTGACATCTTTGAACTGAAGCAGTGGCAATTGAGGTAAGCTGTTGAAGCGTTGGCGACGCAACAAAGCCCGACAACGAGCCACGAGTTCCCGCATACTAAAGGGCTTGCTGATATAGTCGTCGGCTCCGACTTCTAAACCTAATACGCGATCTGTTTCGCTACCTTTTGCACTCAGGATGAGGATAGGTATTTGGTTTCCTTGATGACGCAGTAAGCGACAGACATCTAGACCATTAATTTGAGGTAGCATTAAGTCCAAAATTAATAGGTCAAAAGGTACTTCGCCTTGAGTTGCATCGCTATTTTGCAACAAAGATAACGCATTTCTGCCATCTGCAGCAGTTGCGATCGCATAACCTTCAGCCTCTAACGCGAGAACAAGCATTTCGCGGATTAGCTCTTCGTCCTCTACAACTAAGATGCGGCTCATTTGCCCAATTTCTGCCCTCGGAGGACACTTGGCTGGTTCAAGAGTAAACATCAATCAAAAATTTCGCGAGTAGGCTGCATAACTATTATCTACCTCTAATGGTATAGATGTTTGCCTTACTTATGAAATTATCAGAAATTAAGAGATAAATTTATTTTAATATTTATGTAAACAATGGGTAGTTAAAACTGCATCTACACAAACAAAATTTATCTTCACAGGTTTCTATATGAAGTCTGGCGGTTAAAAACCGCGACTACACAGACAAAACCCGTCTTCACGGGTTTCTATAACTTGTAGCTTGCTTCTGCAGGTGGGGTGAGTTGGTTAAGCTGCGAATAAATTTGCCAAGCTGATTATTGGTAAGAAAAAGAGAGACTGGGTTTTCGCAGTGCTGGAACAATTCTTTCACTAGCCATTCTCGCACCTGATAAATTACGAGCTACAGGTCCGACTTGCAGTGCGGCTAATCCTCCGGTAATGAACAATTCGGAACCTACCCAGCGTAAGTGAGAATCTAAAACGGGTAAACCTTTGGCGGTAGGAATCGGATACTGTTCAATGATTTGTGTGAGTAAGGGTTCGGCGGTGATGTCGGTTTTTGTCCCTGTAGCAAGCCAAATGCGATCGCACTCATGTTTACTGTTATCGTCACAAGAAACCTGCCAAGAGTTAGATTGCCATGTAGCGCAGGATACTTGACATTTTTCTATTAATTTAATCTGCGTATGATGTTGGGCACGGCGTAGTTGTGTCATAATTGCTGGTGTCATGGAACCACCATTTCTCGCATTGTGAATTAATTCGGCGCGGGTTTGCCAATCAGATTCTGCCCAAAAGTTTTTTAGATATTTTGGTCCTAGCCAGCCAGGATCGGCATCAAATAATTTTTCTTGCAGGTTGCGGCGTGACATTAAGATAACTTTGGCACCACGGGCGATCGCGCCTAAAGCTAAATGTCCACTTGTTAAGCCACCGCCGATGATGAGGATTGTTTCTCCGTGTAGCTGTAAATGACGGAGATCGACATGACAAGAATGGCAAAGTTTTTCTGGTGGATATGGTGATGCAATTTGTTGCACCCAATCGGGAATTTGAGGCGTTCCGCCACCAGTTGCGAGAATAACTCGTCGCGCGACAATTGATTGATCGTTGTGCAACCACAGACGAAATCGCGATCGCAAGTTTTGTTTAATTGGTTCAATGCGGATGACTTTAGCAGTGACAATGTGCTGCTGCAATGACCAACGGCGAATTAATTCTTGACAAAAATCTTGAAATAATAAGGTTCCTGGTAAATCGTATGGAGGATAGAGTTCGTGCGATCGCGATTGGGCAAATTGCCTTAAAGCAAAAGGGTTGGGATCGGGATGATGTACCGCAGGCGATCTTAAATGCGGAATCTCAAATGCAGCAAATTGATTTTGCCATTGTTGCATCCAGGTTCCACTGGGATCGAAGACTAATAACCGCTGACGTAGTTGCTGGCGTTTTTGTAACAAATGCGTTACTACAGTCATCGCATGAGGTCCCGCGCCGATGACTGCAATATCTGTGTTGTGAGGTAGTGAGGTTGCTACCATACTTAATGTTGATTTATGTCATAATGCTTATACAATGATAATCATTCTCATGTCGTGACGCAATTGATTACTGCTGTGGCTGGACTTCCTGGTGTAGGCAAGACAAACTGGATTCGCCAGCAATTGACTCAACAACCAACACTCTATTTTTCACCTGCAACGCGAATAGGTATCGACCAAACTCGTTTAGCAGTGGAGTTTCCTCATGTACAAGTTTTAGCTGACGACCAACAGACACAACTATGGCAGCTTGCTTCTGGAGTGAGTGCTTATATAGAGTTGGGATACCACTTAGACTTAGCCAAAATAGCGCCGCTACTCGATACTCTCAACTGTCATCGCGTGGCGATCGTTTCTGCGGGAACGCAAGATGCTGATTGGGATGAATGGGCTGATGAGATTATTGTAAGTTCATTAGGTGCAACTAATGCAACTTCGTTATGGGTTGCAAACACAACAGGTCATGTGATTGATCCTGATAGTTTAGAGGTTTTTTGGTACGAACTGACGCAAGGGGCTTATGGTGTTGTGTCGCGTGCTAAAGGAATTTTTGAGCTTGCTGATGGGTTATCAGTTTATGGCGATTTTGTGGCAGGGATGCAACCAAAAGAATTTGATGAGTTAAATTTACCACGTTGGCTGGAAGGAAGACCACAGAGATTGAGTGGCATAGAGGTTTGGGGAAATCAATTAGATGAAGCCGCGATCGCCCAAACTTTTCAAGATTGTTGTTTATCAGATGTGGCGATTCGCCACTATCAACAACAAGTAAAAGAAATGTTAGCTGAGGAGGCTATGATATGAAATTAGCCGTTATGTCGTGTATTCATGGCAATTTACCGGCATTAGATGCCGTTTTAGCTGATATTACTCAACAAAAAGCTGAAAAAATATACTGCGTGGGAGATTTAGTTGGTTATGGTCCTTATCCTAATGAAGTTGTCGAACGCATCCGCACATTAAATATTCCGACGTGTACGGGTTGCTGGGATGAAGATGTTGTAGAAGGACTCAATGCTTGTGAGTGTAGCTATCCTTCATTATTAGCCGAAAAACGCGGTATGGCTGCCCATGCGTGGACAAATCAGGAGGTGACACCAGAAACACGCAAATTTTTAGCGCAATTGCCGGACAGTTTACACGAAGGTAATCTTTGTTTCGTTCATGGTAGCCCTTATAGCGCTCACGAATATCTTTTACCTGATATGGATGCTTTTGTCGCGATGGAACGCGTACTTGTCACAGGGGCGGATGTGCTATTCTGCGGACATACTCATGTACCTTATGTGCGATCGCTCAATCATGGACAACTGCAAATTTGCGTTACTAGTCCAAGTAGTGATTCAAAGCAATTGAGTTTTACTGCACCTTTTAAGCAGATTGTGAATGTTGGTTCAGTAGGAGAACCACGCCACGGACGCCCAAATGCAACTTACGTTCTCTATGATACAGAGACACAACAGGTGATGCTCCGCGAAGTTTCCTACGATTATCAAAAAACTTGTGCAGCAATTATTGAAAAAGGTTTACCGCCTATTTTTGCTTGGCGTTTAGCAAAAGGATTGGAATATGCAGAAAGGGCTGAAGATCCGACGCATGTATGTGCGCGTTGAGTAAAGGTAATGGGTAATTGGTAATTGGTTCAATTGAAGTTATGGGTTACTGGGCAATTTTAAGTGGTATTGAAGGTAATTTAGCGGCTTATGAAGCTGTACTTGCGGATATTAAACAAAGGGATGTCGCAGAGATTTATATTTTAGGAGATTTAGTCGGACCACATCCAGACTGCGAAAAATTGGTACAGCGAATTCAAAATCCTCTTTCTGGAGAATTGCAACCTCAAGTATGCAAAGGATGGTGGGAGGAACAATGTCTAATTTTGCATGGTGTTGGTGCAACTGGAGATGCGAGTGAGTTAACTCAAAAATATGGTGCTGAAACTATTGAATTGTTGTGGAAATCTATTTCTCGCCAAACAGTGGAATGGCTGCGTCAGCTTGATTTTGGTTTTCACGATTCAGATTGTTTATTAGTTCATGGCAGTACTCTGGGTGTTGATGATGAATTGTCTCCCGAAACACCTGCACCGCAAATGCTCGATCGCCTATTGCGTGGAGAGGCAAAGACTCTATTGTGTGGGCGTTCTGGATTGGCTTTTCAGTATCAAGTGCAATCAGGTTCGATGACAGCAAGTGTAACGACGTTGGATGAGTATACATCACCGTGTGCGATCGCCGCACAACCATGCCAAGTTGTTGGGGTAGGTAATGTAGGACGATTGCCAGAAATTGCTATTTATACCTTGTTTGAACCAACGACTAGTTCTGTATGCTTTGAAACAGTTAATTACTCAGTGGGAAAAAGCGATTAAAGTGCTGCTCAAGCAAATAGCCATCTATAATCAAGGCTAGTTGAGCTTTGTGTGTCATCTTCCCTTTGAAGTATTCCTTACATAAGTATTTTTCTATGACTAAGATTAACTTTAACTTAATTGAGAATTATTTTCATTTGCCTTGCATTTTTCAGCCAACAAATCTATACTCAATTCCAAGCAGTGTCCGCACTCTTTACTTTTTAATCCAAATGCTATGGCTTTTGTAACTCACACCCCAACTTCGCCTGCTAATTGGAGCCAGTATACTTTTAGCCGTGGTGATAAAATTCCACTCAAACCGAACGTACTGCTACGAATTGAGCGCGGGGCTGTACGCAGCTTAACCTGGAGTGAAGAAGGTACGACAGTAACGCTGGGCTATTGGGGTGCTGGAGATGTTGTCGGTCAACCTCTATCGAGAATTCAACCTTATCAGATTGAGTGCTTAACAAGTGTAGAGGCGACTTATATTCCGGCTGTGCAGTGGTCTCAAGTCATTGATAATATTTTACGGAACGTACAGCAAGCAGAAGAGTTACTGTGTATCGTTCGCCATGAGAGAATTCCCAATCGTTTACTACAACTTTTATCTTGGTTAGCTAGCAAGTTTGGACGTAGCGTCGATCAAGGACAGTTGATTGATTTACGACTAACGCACCAAGAAATTGCTGAAGTTATTGGCACAACACGGGTGACTGTGACGCGAATGCTGGCTCGTTTTGAAGAAGAAGGCATTATTTATCGTCCTCGGCGTCATTTTATTTTGCTGCGTCGGGTTTAGAGTTCTCTGAGTGCAGACCAGGGCTAGACAAAGATAAATGTGTTCGTCTAGTAGTAAATTTCTTCACATTCGCATTCATGCCGCAAACCTCTTTTATAGAATAATGATTATCATTTTCACAAACTATCCTTATGACCTCACAAATTGTTCCAACTCAGGAAATCTCCATAACAACTGATACATCAATGATTCGTCCACGCCGCTTACGACGCACACCTGCACTACGGCGAATGGTACGCGAAACACAATTGAGTGTGAATGATTTGATTTATCCTCTGTTTGTGATGGAAGGGGAAGGTAAAATAGAAATTCCTTCAATGCCAGGATGCTACCGCTATTCCTTGGATTTGTTGCTAGAAGAAGTTGCACAAGCTTATCAGTTGGGGATAAATGCGATCGCTCTTTTTCCGGTCATTTCTGAAGGCAAGAAGGACGATATAGGTAGTGAAAGTTATAATCCAGAGGGCTTAGTACAGCAAACCGTTAAAGCAATTAAACAAGCTGTTCCAGAGATTGTTGTGATTACCGATGTTGCACTCGATCCTTTTACAACACACGGACATGATGGACTAGTTGGTGAAAATGGCACGATTCTTAACGATCCTACTGTAGAAGTGTTGGTGAAAATGGCACTAGCGCAAGCCGCAGCTGGTTCAGATATGGTTGCACCGTCAGATATGATGGATGGGCGGATAGGAGCGATTCGTAAAGCTTTAGATGCAGAAGGTTATATTAATGTCGGAATTCTGGCGTATTCTGCTAAGTATGCATCGGCTTATTATGGTCCATTTCGCGATGCGTTAGACTCTGCGCCTCAATTTGGAGATAAAAAAACTTATCAAATGGATATTGCTAATGCTAGAGAAGCTTTAAAGGAAGTTTTTCTCGATGTTGCAGAAGCTGCAGATATCGTCATGGTGAAACCTGCTTTAGCTTATATGGATATTATTCATCAAGTACGCAATGCAACTCATTTACCTGTGGCAGCATACAACGTTAGTGGAGAGTACGCCATGATTAAAGCCGCTGCACAACAAGGTTGGATTGATGAAAAGCAAGTTATTTTGGAAACTTTGACAAGTATTAAACGGGCGGGTGCAGATTTGATTTTGACGTATTTTGCTAAGGAAGTTGCTTTGATTTTAGCTGCGTGAACATGATCCCAATCTCATAAACCAAAAAGGTCACACGTTGTCACCCAATACAAATAGTAAAGGCTTATGACTACTACAGCGAAAGAAGCTACAGATAAAATTTCTGGTGTTTCGGAAACTTTAATGATTACGTTGTATGCGCGGTATATAGAATCGCAGCGCCAGGATGCAATTCTTCAGGATAATAAAGCAGCAGAAATTGTTGAGAAGATTGATTATGATTTTTCAAAGTATGCTCAAGGATGGGCATCGCAACTTGGATGTGTGATTCGTGCAGAAGTTTACGATCACCTAGTTTCACAATTTATTCAAAAGCATCCTCAAGCAACTATTATTAATTTGGGTGCAGGGCTTTGTACGCGGTTTTTTCGTGTTGATAATGGAAAAATAACTTGGTATGAGGTAGATTTTCCTGAAGTAATTGACTTGAAACGTAAGTTGATAGAGGAAAGCGATTGCGCTACGCGCAGCGCCGGAGGCGATCGCTATCGTTTTATTGCTAGTTCTATTTTAGAAGCTACTTGGATTGAGGAGATTCAGCGCGTAGCACCAGTATTAATTATTATGGAAGGGGTATCAATGTATCTTACAGAAATAGAGATGAAAACTCTATTTCAAAACATTACTCGCGACCTTGCACCAGTCACAATTCTTATGGATGTTATTGCTAGCAAAAGGGCAAAAAATACTCAGAAGCATGATACTGTTTCTAAAACTAATGCAAAGTTTAAGTGGGGACTAGATAACTCCAAAGAATTAGAAAATTGGCAACAAGAACTTACAGTGACGGATGAAGTTTACTATTTAACTCGCTTTGCAAATTATCCACATCGCTTACCTTGGTGGGGTAGATATTTGCGGTTCATTCTTGTTGCGGTGTTTAAAAACTTTGGGCGAGTAATTCAAGTGCAAATTACTCAATCAGCTTAACTCTTGATTAGCAAGTACATACAAGTAAACGAGGATTTTTAAAGAAACTGTTTCTGAAGATAGACGTACTTTAAATTATTCAATAGTATATCAGTAAGTACCTACCTTTAGCGAATAGCAGTAACTATGAGTCAGTTAGAACCACGACTTGGGTTAGAAATAGAGGCGATCGCACCTCCTGTTGAGCCTGATGCTGAACCTATTCCGTCTCCTGAACCAGGTACTGAACCCGATCCTGAACCAACACCAGAAGAAGATCCGGATTTAGAGCCTGTTCCTGCTCCATCATAAACTTGTATTTAATAAAGTATTGGTGATTAGAGCAATAACATCTATAACTTATGCCCATTTAGCTACAAATAAATGTTTAACAAAAAAGCTAAATAAGTGCTAGTAACTGGTTAAGTAAAATATCTATTACCAATTACCAATTACCAATTACCTAAATAGCTAAAATTTTCCCTATTTCTTCAGGCAGACGTCAGTTTTAATAAAGCTGTTCTACCGTTTGATTAGCGTTTTTGGTTGCATATGTCTTCTACGTACAACACTCATCGCCGTAAGGAAATTCTTCGGGGTATTCTTGCTGTATCTTTAGTCATTGTTGGTCTTACACATTTTATCCGACCAGAACAATATGCACGTATTGTCCCGCCACTATTTCCGCCCTTCGCTTCGGTTTATTTGAGTGGTGTATTCGAGATTCTTGGTGGTATTGGGTTGTTGATTCCTGCGGTGAGTGTAACAGCAGCATGGTGTTTAATTGCTTTGTTTATCGGGGTGTTTCCGGCAAACATCTATATGACTTTGCATAATATTAAAGTTGAGGGAATTCCCCACAGTCAATTGCTTTATTTGGCAAGACTACCACTACAAGCTGTTTTAATTGCTTGGGCGTATTGGTATACTCGAAATCCAGAGACGCAGTTAGAAACAACAGACAAATAATTTGAACAAATGCGATCGCTTTTGGGACAATATTGTGTGAGATTTTGCGTAGATTTTTAATTATAGTACTTGCACAATGTAATCATGGTAATGTTTATCGTTAGTGATTATGACTTCTACCGCAGCACCTTTACCAAATTCACTTGCGCGTGTTGTGCAGCGTTTTCAACGACTTTCTAACCCAAAGCAGCGTTACGAGCAGTTGGTTTGGTTTGCTAAACGGCTAAAGGAATTTCCAGAAGGCGACAAAGTACCAGAAAATAAAGTTCCAGGTTGTGTTTCACAGGTGTATATCACTGCAAAGCTAGACCAAGGAAAAGTTTGGTATGAAGGCGATTCAGATTCAGCACTTGTGAAAGGATTAGTCGCTGTATTAGTTGAGGGTTTGAGTGGTTTATCACCCGAAGAGGTTTTGCAAGTGTCTCCAGAGTTTATTAAAGATACTGGATTGAATGCGAGTCTGACACCTTCGCGCAGCAATGGATTTTACAACATCTTTCAGAAAATGAAGGAAAAAGCTTTGTTGTTGGCGAGCAAGTAAATTTTATGGGATGATGGGCAGGCAAGATGCCTACCCTACATGGCTAAACTCTTATTGACAATAGTTCAGATTGGTCAAGAAATTGATTGTGTGATATCAGTATCAACTAGTAGTGTTGCCGCACCAGCAGTAAACTGATTGTACCTGATGCCATCCAGTGTTGTTTCGTTACCACGAATCCATCCTTGTTCAGTAGATGTCACCGAGTCGCCAGCATTACCATTGACAATCAAGCGATTGGTAGTATCTGAAAGATTGAGTAAGTTTAAGCGCGTCAGGATAAGGTTGTTGTTACCTGTACCAGTCAGATCGATAAGTTCAATACTGCGAATTTGATTGCGGGGTAGAGTTGTGAAGTCAATTGTGATGCCATTAGTATCAACAGTAAGAGTATCTATACCACTACCACCATCAAGACGGCGATCGCGCACGCCAAAACTAAGAGTATCATCACCTGCACCACCGTAGAGGACATCAACACCACGACCACCGATCAGGCGATCGTTCCCTCTGCCACCAATGAGGATGTCATCGCCATTAGTACCAATGAGAGTATCATCGCCATCAGTACCCAGGTGGGTAACAGAGTTTGTAAAATCGCGACCAAAGATAACGTAGCTTTCTCCAGCGTAGTTTTGACCATTGGGACTAGCATTAGGTGCGCCAATAATTAAGTCATCAAAGCCATCGCCATCAATATCTCCTGCACTGCTAACAGAATCTCCTGAGAAGTCGTATGTATTAATACCATTAATGACAAAACCATTACTACCATCAAGTGTTGCTAAGTCAAAATTTGCATTAAACCCTGATGCTGTGCCAAAGATTACGTAGCTTTTTCCTGCACGAATTTGATCATTAGAATTAGCATTAGCATCACCAATAATCAAGTCATCAAAGCCATCAGCATTGACATCTCCTGCACTACTAGCAGATCTTCTTGAGAAGTAACCAACATCAATATCATTAATGACAAAACCATTGCTACCATCGAGTGTTGCTAAGTCAAAATTTGCATCAAAATCTGATGGTTTGCCAAAGATAACGTAGCTTTGTGAAGCATACTGACCAAGAGAGGCAGCAAAAGATCTGTTAACAATTAAGTCATCGAAACCATCTCCGTTAACATCTCCTGCATTGCTAACATTCTCAGTAGCGCCGTTGATTGCAAAGCCATTGTTACCATCGAGTGTCGCCACGTTGAAACTGCCAGTAAACTCTGATGCTTTACCAAAGATAACGTAGCTTTGTGAAGTATATTGACCATAGTCAGCAAAATATCCAGTAACAACTATGTCATCAAAGCCATCACCATTAATATCTCCTGCATTGCTGATCGCAGAACTTAATGATGAACGACTACCGTAACTACTGCTATCAACAGGAAGAATCACAAAACTATTGCTGCCATCAAGCGCCAAGTCGAAATTTGCGCTAAACCCCGATGCTTTGCCAAGCACAACATAGCTTACCCCAGAACCTTTACCACCAGTTTCAGCAATAATCAAGTCATCAAAGCCATCGCCATTGAGATCTCCTGCACCACTAACTGATGAACCAAAGCCATTGCCTCCATAACTACCATTAATAGCAAAGCCATTACTGCCGTTGAGTGTTGCTAAATTAATTGCACTAAACCCAGTTGGTTTACCAAAAACAACATAACTTGCTCCTGTGTCAATGTTACCCCTTGGTGCGCCGATAATTAAGTCAGCAAAGCCATCACCGTTGACATCTCCGGCGTTGCTGACTGAGGAACCTGAGGAGTCAAGTTCGTTGATACCATTAATAGCAAAGCCATTGCTGCCATCAAGTGTTGCTAAATCGAGATTAGCGTCAAACCCTGATGCTTTGCCAAATACAACATAGCTTGCTCCTGTACCGAATCGACCAATGCGGTTGGCGTCATATGCACCAACAATTAAGTCATCGAAACCATCTCCGTTAACATCTCCTGCATTGCTAACAGATCCTCCTGAACGGTCACGTGCAGCAACACCGTTAATCACAAAGCCATTGTTGCCATTGAGGGTTGAAAGGTTGAATTCATCATTTGTGAACTTAAAATAGTTGCCGTTCAAACTTAGTGAGGAACTTCCTTGAATAATTGCAATCAATTCATCCGCTTCTCCATTAACTTTGCGGAAGATTGCAGTTCCTGCAGGTAAATTTCCTTGCCCAGAAGAAGCGCTTAAGAAATAATCAGTTCGTTTGCCGTTGAGGCGAATAAAATCATCGTTGATGTTGAAATCGGTAATTAATGCATAGTCATTAAATCCTGAAGTGGTGCTGTTGCGATCGTCGTAAAATACTGTTGTGGTATTTCCCAACATAAACGTATCTTTACCGCTACCACCAGTGAGCGTGTCTTGGTCGCCTACAGTTCCATCAGTACCGACAAGAATATCATTGCCTGCATTCCCTATTAGTAGATCATTTCTCGCCTTACCACGAAGCACATTACTAAATGAATTGCCAGCGATTATGTTATCGAGATTGTTTCCAATGCCGGATACATCATAAGTTTCATCGGCAATAGTTAAGTTTTCTACATTTGCACTTAACTCATAAGAAGAGATACCAGAGTCAACAATGACAGTATCTATGCCTGAGTTAGGAGCTTCAATAATTTGTATATTAGGGTTGTAGACTACATAAGTATCGTCACCTTGACCGCCATACAAAAAGTCTTCGCCATAATATCCTCCATATAGGGTGTCATTACCTACACCACCATAGAGTGTGTTATTCCCTTCAAAGCTGCCATAGAGAATATCATTGCCTAAACCGCCATAAAGTACATTATTACCCGCATTGCCCTCGAGTACATCATCGCCTTCAAAGCTGCCATAGAGAATATCATTGCCTAAACCGCCATAAAGTACATTATTACCCGCATTGCCCTCGAGTACATCATCGCCTAGACTCCCATAGAGAGTATCATTGCCATTACCACCTCTAAGCGTGTCCTTTCCTCTACCTCCTCTTAGAACATCATTGCCTGCTCTACCCAGAAGCAAATCATCGCCTGCAAAACCCAATATCGTATCAGCGAATTGTGTTCCTACAAGAGTGTCGTTGCCCGAAGTCCCTCTAATGATTGCCATAAATTGTGTGCCTGTGATAATAAATAAAAAAAACAGATTAAACGGTCATAATTTTTGACAGCAAAAACCTACTATTTCCCCAGAACTGATGTTAGGAAATAGCAGCAATTACAAAGTTAAATTGAGAATATTTTTCCTCAAGACTGATAATTTGAGATTAATTGAAAAGTCAAGTTCAAACTATGAATTTTTGGTAAAGACATCAGGCAAAAACACGCCTAAATTAAAGTTCTGGTAAATTCTTATTAAGTATAAGTGTATAAAAAAAGAAGATGGTAATACAAAACCTAGTAAAATTACACATCTTCTGGCAAGAAGTATTAAGTACTCAGTTACATTTCAATTAACGCGTTTGTTGTGTTGCTACAGGTTCAGCCCCAGGAATAGTAATATCAATTGGTGTAACTTCTGATGCTAGTACTATCAATAGAGGTTGCATTCCAAAAGCATTATTAATAACTAAAGTCACTTTGAAAACACAGAAGTTTAAGAAATTATCTGAGTAATATCAGTATCAACTAGTAGTGTTGCCGCACCAGCAGTAAACTGATTGTACCTGATGCCATCCAGTGTTGTTTCGTTACCACGAATCCATCCTTGTCCAGTAGATGTCACCGAGTCGCCAGCATTACCATTGACAATCAAGCGATTGGTAGTATCTGAAAGATTGAGTAAGTTTAAGCGCGTCAGGATAAGGTTGTTGTTACCTGTACCAGTCAGATCGATAAGTTCAATACTGCGAATTTGATTGCGGGGTAGAGTTGTGAAGTCAATTGTGATGCCATTAGTATCAACAGTAAGAGTATCTATACCACTACCACCATCGAGACGGCGATCGCGCACGCCAAAACTAAGAGTATCATCACCTGCACCACCGTAGAGAACATCAACACCACGCCCACCGATCAGGCGATCGTTCCCGCGCCCACCGATAAGGACATCATCGCCATTAGTACCAATGAGAGTATCATCGCCATCAGTACCCAGGTGGGTAACAGAGTTTGTAAAATCGCGACCAAAAATAACGTAGCTTTCTCCGGCGTCCGTATCATTAGGATCAGCACCAGCAGAGCCAATAATCAAATCGTCAAAGCCATCGCCATCAATATCTCCCGCACTGCTAACAGAGCTTCCTGAGAGGTCAAATACATCAATACCATTAATGACAAAACCATTGTTACCGCCAAGTGTTGCTAAATCGAGATTTGCATTAAATCCTGACGCTTTGCCAAAGATAACGTAACTTTGTCCCGCATTTGTTTGAAAATTGGGGTCAGCCGAGGGCGCACCAATAATCAAATCATCGAAGCCATCTCCGTTGATATCACCTGCACTGCTAACAGATCCTCCTAAGCCGTCATCAGCCTCAACACCATTAATGACAAATCCGTTGCTACCGTTGAGTGTCGTCAAGTCGAGATTTGCATTAAATCCTGACGCTTTGCCAAAGATAACGTAGCTTTTTCCTGCATTATTTTGATTATTGGGGTCAGCCGAGGGCGCACCAATAATCAAATCATCGAAGCCATCTCCGTTGATATCACCTGCACTGCTAGCAGATCCTCCTAAGCCGTCATCAGCCTCAACACCATTAACGACAAATCCGTTGCTACCGTTGAGTGTCGCCAAGTCGAGATTTGCATTAAATCCTGACGCTTTGCCAAAGATAACGTAGCTTTTTCCTGCATTATTTTGATTATTGGGGTCAGCCGAGGGCGCACTAACAATTAGGTCATCAAAGCCATCACCATTAATATCTCCCGCATTGCTACCTCTACCTAATCCATCATATTCATCAATATCACTAATAGTAAAGCCATTGTTACCGTTGAGTTGTGCCGAAGAGAGACTTGCACCAAATCCAGATGCTTTGCCAAAGATGACGTAGCTTTGTCCAGAGCTGAGATCATAGCTGAGATCATAGGTAGGTGAGCCAATAATCAAGTCATCAAAGCCATCACCGTTGATATCTCCCGCACTGCTAACTGAGGAGCCATCTGTAGTAAATGTAAAACCATTGCTGCCATCAAGTTCTACCAAGTCGAGAGTTGCATCAAACTCTGATGCTCTACCAAAGATGACGTAGCTTTGTCCAGAGCTGAAATCATAGGCACGTGAGCCAATAATCAAGTCATCGAAGCCATCACCGTTGACATCTCCTGCACTGCTCACTAACACACTGCCTGAAATGCGATTGATAACAAAGCCATTGCTACCATTGAGTGTTGCTAAATCGAAAGTTGCATTAAACCCAGATGCTTTACCAAAGATAACGTAGCTTTGTCCCTCCTGAGGTCTAGGATCATATCTACTATTAGGAGCGCTAATACCAATAATTAGGTCATCAAAGCCATCACCGTTAACATCTCCTGCATTACTAATAGCTCCTCCTGAGTTAATCACAAAGCCATTGTTGCCATTGAGTGTTGCAAGATCGATTTCATCATCTGTGAACTTAAAATAGTTACCGTTCAAACTCAGTGAGGAACTTCCTTGGACGATCGCAATCAACTCATCCACTTCTCCATTAACTTGGCGGAAGATTGCAGTTCCTGCAGGTAAATTTCCTCCTCCAGAGAAAGCTCTTAAGATATAATCAGTTCGTTTGCCGTTGAGACGGATTAAATCATCGTTAATGTTGAAATCAGTAATTAATGCATAGTCGTTAAATCCTGGAGTGATGCTGTTGCGATCGTCATAAAACACAGTTGTGGCATTTCCTAAAACAAACGTATCTCTGCCACTACCACCTGTGAGCGTGTCTTTGTCACCTACAGTCCCATCAGTGCCAAAGAGAAAATCATTACCTGCATTCCCAATCAGTAAATCATTACCTGCCCTACCATAGAGTCCATTGTCAGATGAATTTCCAGTAATTGTGTTATTGAGATTGTTACCAGTACCAGTACCAATGCCAATAAAAGGAAAAACCCTATCTGTTATGGTTAAATTCTCTAAGTTAGCACTTAACTCGTATCTGACAGTGGCGGAATTGTAATAGTCTAAAATTACAGTGTCGATGCCTGAGTTAGCCGCTTCAATAATCTGTGAAGTACTGTAACCATCTATGATGTAAGTATCATCACCATCACCACCATACAAAACCTTTTGCCCATATCCTCCACTGAGCGTGTCATTCCCCGCACCGCCGTAGAGTGTATCATTGCCGTCAACTCCATAGAGAACATCATCGCCTAGACCGCCATAGAGTATATTATTGCCGTTACCTCCATAGAGAATATCATCGTCTAAACCTCCATAAAGAGTATCATCACCATTACCACCCCGAAGCGTATCTTTTCCTCTACCTCCGTAGAGAACGTCATTGCCTCTTCTACCTAAAAGCAAGTCATCGCCTGCAAAACCAAACAATGTGTCATCATTTTGATTTCCGCTAAGAGTATCGTTGCCCGAAGTACCTTTAATAGTTGCCATAAATTTGTTGCCTGCAATATTGAAACAAAAAACAGGTGAGTATGAATATTTATTGACAGCAAAATCCTACTGTCTCCCTCACAAATATTGTCGGGAAGCAGGAATTAAGAAATTGAATTAAGAAAAATTTTTCCTCAATGTATGTATTTTGAGATTAATTGAATAGTCAATCTCTAAATATAAATTTTTTATAAAGGGAAAAAGAAGTTTATCGCTCAAACATAAAGTTTTAGTAAACTATTAGTAAGTAGATATGTATAAAAAATAAAGGTAGTAGTAAACATAATAGTAATATTGCGCATCTTAATACTAAGAAAAAGAAAAGCTCCCTATCGATTTTTCTTATAATCGGGGGAGCAAGACCTGATTTATGCAGAAGTCTAATTAACGATTTTGTTGTGTTGCAACTGGTTTTGGTTCGGGAATTGTAATATCAATTGATGTAACTTCTGATGCTAGTGCTGTTAATGGCGGTTGAATTGCACTGGCGTTACCCACAACCAAAGTGACTAAGTTTTCGGGTTTGAGGTGAGTTTGAGCGACACGTTGAATATCTTCAGCAGTAGTTGCTTCAACAGCTTGACGATAGCGGAAGAGAAAATCTGCGGGATAGCCGTAGTATTCATAACGTAAAAGTCGCGTTAGAGTTTGTGCCGGATCTTCAAAGTTGAAAACGAAAGAATTAAGAACTGAATCTTTCGCTAAAGCAAGTTCTTCTGGTGTTACCAATTCTGTTTTGAGGCGTTCAATTTCTGTTTGCATTGCTTGAATAAAAGACACTGTGGCATCAGATCGAGTTTGTCCGCCAGCAATAAATAAACCAGGGTAGTCATAACGCGGACTCCACGCACCGTACACCGAGTAAGCTAAACCTTGACGCGATCGCACATTATTAAATAACCGCCCGCCAAAGCCATTTAATACCCCATTTAAAACATCTAGTGCAGCATAATCAGGACTATTAAATTGACCGCCTAAGTGACCGATTTGCAAGTAACTTTGTGTTAGTTGCGGCTGATCTACCAAGAAAATACCACCAAGCTTTGCTTGACACACTGTTGGTAACTGCGGTAGTTGCATTCCAGGATTGGGTTGCCACTCAGCAAAATACTTTTGAATCAGCGATCGCATTTGTTGCGAGTCAAAATCACCCACAATTCCCAAAATCATATTATTGGGGTAAAAATACTCGCGATAAAAATTAACGACATCTTCCCGCGCAACATTATCTACAGTTTGATACTCTGGAATTCGCGCATAAGGACTGTCATCACCGTAAATCAACTTCTGAAATTCCCGCTGAGCAATGCTACCTGGTTCATCATTCCGTCGTGCAATACTACCGCGTAACTGCGTTTTTGCTAAATCTAATTTATCCTGCGCAAACACTGGCTGACGGATCACCTCAGCAAACAGCCCAAAAACTGTTTCGAGATCTTCACTTAAGGCATCAAAACTTGCCGAACCCGAAGCGGTACTAATCGATGTTTCCACCGTAGCCGCCCGTTGTTCTAATAACTCATTAAGTTCATCACCTGAATGCTGTTTTGTTCCTCCGGTTCGCATCACGGTTCCCGTCAAACCAGCTAAACCAGTTTTCTGGGCACTTTCCCAGCGTTGCCCAGTGCGAAACAACGCCGTACCACTCACCAAGGGCAACTCGCGATCTTCTAACAGATACACAATCATGCCATTATCCGTAACAAAGCGCGTATACTCTGGTAACTGAACCTCTGGCAATGGCGCAAACTGCAACTCAGTAAAATGTACAGCACCCGCAACTGCAGGCAAGCGCAACATTACTACCAACAGCAGCGCTACCAACCACAACCCAATCCAGTTAACACCCCGCTGATTTCGACTTGTACCAACCCACTGCATCAACATTCCCAAATTCCTTATTATTTAATCTCTGCGTTACGCCACTTTCCTCAACGGGAAACTCGGGGACTGGGGGTTCACCCCCGTATGGAAGTGGTTCCTCTGTGCCAAGTTCGGTTTGTTCTCTCAAGCCTGCGGCACCAACCGCCCCACTGTACGATTTTGTGCTGTAAAACTCGCCTGCGCCACGCGCTGAACATCAGCAGCCGTCACTGCCTGAATCGCCTCCAACTCCTTAAACAAATTACGCCAAGAGCCAGTTTTTACTTCATATTCCAATAACAACTGCGCCATCCCCATATTTGATTGCAGCGATCGCAATAATCCAGCCCTTGCTTGCGTTTTCACACGATCTAACTCAACAGCAGAGACAGGTTCCGTCTTTAAACGTTCAATCTCTTTTCTTAACGCTGCACCGACTTCGTTTGCGGTATGACCAGGAGCCGTCAAAGCATAAAATAACATGACATTTTGGTGCTTATCACCTGGAAATCCACTAAAACCTTGAGCAGAAAGAGCAAGTTGCTGTCGTTCAACTAAAGATCTATACAACCGCGACGTGCGACCATCACTGAGTAATCTACCAATGATGTCATAAGTAACATGATCCGGATCGTTAATGGCAGGACGATGATAACCTTCTAAATACCACGGCTGCGATCGCAAACGCAATTCAAATTCCCGCTGTCGCTTTTGCGGCGGTTCAGATACTTGCACTGGAGGGGCGGCAGGTTTTGCTTTGTAGCGACCAAAGTAAGTTTGTGCTAACTGTTGTACGCGATCGGCTTCAACATCACCAATCACGGCAATTGTTAAATTACTTGGTACGTAGTGCGTATCAAAAAAATCTTGTAAGTCTTGCCGCGTTAAGTTGCGGATGTCTTCTTCGTAACCAATTACTGGACGACGATAAGGATGCTTTGTAAATGCAGTATCAAGAAACTTCTCCACCATTTGACCGATAGGAGAATTATCAACTCTTAATCGCCGTTCTTCCAGAATGACATCTTTTTCTTGATAAAACTCACGGAACACAGGTTCTAGAAATCGCTCCGACTCTAACGACATCCACAGTTCTAATTTATTACTCGGAAAACTGTAGAAATAGCGCGTTGCATCTGCTGAGGTATTGGCATTTAAACCAACACCACCGGCTTGTTCAACTATTTGCCCTAGTTCGTTTTGCTTGACAAAACTTTGCGCTTGGGCTTGCACTTTTTCAAATTCTGCTTGCAAACGGGCGACTTCAGCTTTGTTTCCCCTGGCTTGTGCCGTGCGAATTTGGGCATCGAGTTCATCTAAGCGATCTAAGAGTGGTTTTTCTGCTTCGTAATCTGTTGTGCCGATGCGCTGTGTTCCCTTAAATGCTAAATGCTCTAAATAGTGAGCAATTCCTGTTTTGCCATCGGGTTCATCTGCACCACCGACATCAGCATAGGTGAGAAACGAAACAACAGGCGCTCGATGGCGTTCTAAAACAATAAATTTTATGCCATTTTCTAGACGAAACTCACTTAGTTGATCGATGACGCGATCCAAATAAGGCTGGATCGATGTCTCCGGTGTGGGTGTTTGCGTACGGGCGATCGCATTTGCTGGCAACGACGCCCAAGAAAACAAAATAATTATTAAGAAAGTGAAGATCTGCCATCTTACATGATGAGGTAAGAACAATTGGCAGCAACGTTTCAAACTCATAAGTCACAATAAAAGTACTTTTCCAGGATAGATCCCTTAACGATCTATTACACTTTCAGCGGGGAATCTGCTTGATAGTAGAAAATATCGCTACAAGTGGCACTGCAATCATACAGGCATTAAGTCTATGCAAGTTTTTCATCGTCCTTCTCAATCTGAAGAATCTTCCCGCGATCGCATTTTAAAAGCAGCACAGCGGTTATTTGCTCGTCAAGGCTATGATGGCACAACAACGCGCGACTTAGCCGTTGCCGCAGGTGTCGCGGAAGGAACCCTATTCCGTCATTTTACGAATAAAAAAGCGATTTTGATTGAAATTGCTACGCAAGGTTGGGTGGAAATTCTCACCGATCTTCTCACCGAATTAAGCGAAATGGGTAGTTACAAAGCAGTAGCACAAGTGATGCAGCGTCGGATGTGGAATTTTCACAAAAATGCGGATATGATGCGGGTTTGCTTTATGGAAGCGCAGTTTCATCCTGATTTACGCGATCGCATTCAAGCTGAAGTAATTAATAAAATGACTGATGTTGCTGAGGCATTCTTCCAAACTGCAATGGATCGGGGAATTTACCGTAAAACGAATCCGAAAATTGTCGCCCAAGTATTTTTAGGAATGTTTGCGATCGCTGGTTTTAGTCACAATACACTCATGGAACCAGATGCTTCTCCCAAAGATATGCAAGAAATGGCGGAAGGACTCGCGGATATTTTTCTTAATGGTGTGTTAGAGAGGGGCGAGTAGAGTTTTGAATTTTGAGTTTTGAGTTAACTCGTTGATAATTTGTCATTCGTGACTCAGCGCAGGAATAAAACGAATGTATGGTATTTGGTTTTGCTTTGGTTTATGAATATTCAGGATATTGATGGGTCGCTTGCGGATGTTTTGGGCGATCGCCGTCGGCGATTGGCTGAAATTTTTGCTGCACCAGTCGTATTATGGTCAGGGCGTCGTAGTCCGCGTAATTTTGCGGCGAATACGTTTCCGTTTCGTGCTAGTAGTCATTTTCTCTACTTTGCTGGACTACCTTTAGAAAATGCGGCAATTTGTTTAGAAGCTGGGCAGTTAACTTTATTTATTGACGATCCATCTCCTAGTTATGCGTTGTGGCATGGAGAAACACTTTCAAAAGAAGATATTGCGCAAAGTATTGGGGCTGAGGCTGTTTTTCCAATGGCAGAATTATCAGCACACTTAGCTGGAGTTGCGACAATTCCTGTGCAAGATGCGGCGACTTGGACAGAACAAACGCAGTTACTTGATCGCTGGGTATTGCCAGAAAGACCGCTGGAAGGAATTGATTTAGAGTTAGCAAAAGCAATTGTTTCTCTTCGTCTTGTTCACGATGCTAGTGCATTAGCTGAGTTACGCAAAGCTGCGGCGGTGACGGTAGAGGTGCATACAGCCGGAATGGCAGCGACTCGGAGTGCTAAAACCGAAGCTGATATTCGGGCGGCAATGGAAAGTGTCATGATTGCAGAGAATATGAGTTGTGCTTATGCAAGTATTGTCACGATTCATGGGGAAGTGTTGCATAGCGACCGCTATCACAACACAGTTAAACCTGGAGACTTAATACTTGCTGATGTTGGTGCGGAGACTGCTACAGGTTGGGCATCTGATGTGACGCGGACTTGGGCAGTGGCAGGCAAATTCTCATCTACCCAAAGAGATATTTACGATATTGTTTTAGCAGCCCACGATGCTTGTATTGCCAAAGTCCATCCAGGTGTTGAGTATCGCGATCTTCACTTTCTAGCAGCAACGACGATTGCTGAAGGGTTAGTGAATTTGGGCATTTTGCAGGGTAATGCAGAAGATTTGGTAGAAAAAGATGTTCATGCATTATTTTTCCCGCATGGTGTCGGTCATTTACTCGGTTTGGATGTTCATGATATGGAAGATTTGGGAGATTTGGCAGGATACGAACCAGGAAGAACAAGAAGCGATCGCTTTGGTTTAGGGTATCTGCGTTTGGATCGTCCTTTACACCCTGGAATGCTGGTAACAATTGAACCTGGCTTTTATCAAGTTCCCGCAATTTTAAATAACTCCGAAGTCCGCACTGCATATCAAGATGCAGTTAATTGGGAACGCTTGGCGCAGTTTGCAGATGTACGCGGAATTCGGATTGAAGATGATGTATTGGTTATGGACACAGGAAGCGAGGTATTAACCGCAGATTTGCCCACTAAAGCCGAAGATATTGAACAATTAAGTAGGTTGACATAATTAAACATCACATTTTTTGAAGTTGGGTAATGGGTAATAGGTAATTGCTAATCGGTAATGGGTAATGGGTAATTCTTAATAAGTATTTTTCCAATTACCAGTTACCAATGACCAATTACCAGCCTTGATTAAGTTTAATAAGAAATCTCTTGGCGATCGCGGAAAAACTTGCCACTAAGATCGGGTGATGCTTCGGTTGCTAACCAAATTGCGGTATCTGCACCTTGTTCAGGCGATCGCGGTGCATTTTCACCACCCATATCAGTTTTTACCCAACCAGGGCACATCGCATAAAATGCAATTCCTTGCGATTGTAATGCTTCTGCAAGCATAATTGTTGCCCCATTGAGTGCAAGTTTGGATAAGCAATAGCTAGGGACATCTGCGGATAAACCACCAAGTTCACCGTAGCCACTCGAAACATTAATCACGCGGGCTAACTTTGCTTTTTGCAAGAGTGGTAAAAAAGCTTGCGTTACGTGAATTGGTCCAAACGTATTAGTACTCATTGCCTGTTGCAGTATACTACGCGAGACATTGAGAATATTCACACCTTGATCGGGATACACACCTGCATTATTAACAAGAACATCCAAACCATCTTGACTTAATTGCTCTGCTGCACGGTGAATACTATTATCATCAGTGACATCAAGTTCCACAGCACGCACAGAGGCATTTGCTGGTAACTTTTGAATTGCTGCTTTAGCTTTATCAAGAGAACGTGCTGCGATAATCACCTCAAATCCTGCTTGCAGTAATCCTTGACAAATTGCAAATCCAATGCCTTTATTACCTCCAGTAACAAGTGCCCGTTTTCCTTGAATTTGTGAATTCATAGCGATGGTAATCTAATGCCTCTTAGTACATCAATGCATTTTGCTGTTTTTTGTTTGCATAAACTTCATACTCAAGGAGTAAGTTTTCATTGTATGTACAATTGCACAATTGTATATTGATACCAGCTTTGAATTTTACTAAAGTTTTATTATATCTCCTGTATAAATTAGCTCTTGCCCTCCAACTTTAAAAAGTTGGAGGATTGATTGTTTTTAATATTGGTGGTAACAAGTATCGATTAATTACTTTTATTGACTACACATACCAAAAAGTGTTTATTCGCTATATTCTTACTCACTCTGAGTATGATAAAGATGATTGGAAAAAAGATAACTGGTATAGGTAGAGTGTTAGAGCCTGTTTGTAAATGATGATGAAATAAGCAAAGAAGACTTCGCTTTCTTTACATTTCTTTAGAGGCTGCCTCTTATGTCATTGATATTGTTAAATCAAGATTAAGTAAGTTGATGAAAGTGCGTTAAAAGTTTTGAATTGAAGAATATTTTTTAACTCAACACTCTTAATGAGTAACTCTCTATTACCCATTACCTATACCAACATATGAACCAAAATCTCAACAAGATTCCCCGCAATGTTTGGATCTTAGGTTTTGGTAGTTTGCTCACAGATATTAGTTCGGAAATGATTCATTCGCTGTTACCTTTATTTTTAGTTTCGGTATTAGGGGCGAGTGTATTTACTGTTGGCATTATTGAAGGAATCGCCGAAGCAACAGCGTCGATTTTGAAAGTTTTTTCAGGTACTTTAAGTGATTATCTCGGACACCGCAAGCAATTAGTTATACTTGGCTATGGATTGTCAACCGTTGTGAAGCCACTGTTTGCTTTAACGACAAGCCCAACTGGAGTATTAATAGCACGATTTGGCGATCGCTTTGGTAAAGGTATTCGCGTTGCGCCTCGCAATGCTTTAGTTGCTGATTCGACAAAACCAGAAAACCGTGGGGCTGCTTATGGATTACGTCAATCGCTTGATACAATTGGTGCGTTTGTAGGACCAATCATCGCCTTTGCTTTGATGGCAGCTTCTGGACAAAACTTCCGCCTTGTCTTTTGGTTAGCACTGATTCCAGGTATTCTTGCGGTAATTGTGTTAGCGGCAGGTTTGCGGGAAACTAGAGTTAATACTAATAGTCAAAATCGGATTTCTTGGGGTTGGCATTTTAATAGTTTAAGTCGTGAATATTGGATACTTGTTGTCGTAGCATTAGTGTTCAATTTAGGTAACTCTAGCAACGCTTTTTTACTGTTACGCGCATCGCAAAAGGGAATTGCTGCACCACTCGTACCATTGACAGTAGTTGTGATGAATGTTGCTTATTCGCTGAGTGCGTATCCAGTAGGGCGACTTTCGGATCGGCTAGGCAGGTTTAAACTATTAGTTAGTGGATTTGTGTTGTATGCCTTGGTGTACCTTGGTTTTGCGTTTGCACAAGCGCCTTGGCACATCTGGGGATTGTTTGCGTTGTATGGTTTATATTTGGGCATGACTCAGGGTGTATTGTTGGCGCTGATATCGGATAAAGTACCATCGCAGCTACGTGGAACAGCGTTTGGATTTCTGAATTTGGTTGTGGGATTAGCGTTATTACCTGCAAATTTGTTAGCAGGTTGGCTATGGCAATTTGGCGGTTCGGGAGTAACTTTTATCGCGGGTAGCTTGTTTGCAATTTTGGCAACGGTGTTGTTGGTGGTGTACAGGAGTAGATATTAATAGATATTGGTTTATTGAACTTTTACATAAATTTCCGCTTTGCCCAATCAAATCAGAGGCAGAGCGACAAGTCGTTCGAGAAGTAACAGAATCTATCGTATCTGAAATACTTAGTGAAAAATGTAGCTTTACGGTAGAGTATATTGAAAAATTATATCATCTCCGGTTAAATAACCAGAATATCGGTATCGTTACGCTGTTATTAGTGGTTAGTTACTAGTCACTAGTCAGTTTACTCACCATTTTTGTTATCACTAATCAACCGGATTTGATATTAGCTGATTTCTTTCACATTTCTCCCGCTGTCTTCTTTCCTCAATCATCAACAATAGCACCACATTCTAGCAAGTAACGTTTCATCTCGGTAGAAAGTCCTTTGACATTGTGCATTTGAGTATTCTCTACTTGCACGTCATTGAGTTCCACACGAGTTAAGTCTGCGTTGCTGAAGTCTGCATGACTCAAATCTGCACCACTCAAATCAGCTTGTTGTAACAAAGCCCCATTGAGATTAGCACTACGCAGGTTAGCATTTTGCAAATATGCACTGCATAGGTTGGCGTGACTTAGAATTGCCCCACTGAGGTTAGCACGAGGCATTAAACAGCGTAAATGAGCATTTTGCAAATCTGCATCTTGCAAGTTAGCATCGCGGAGATTGGCATTACTGAGATTAGCACTTACTAAACAAGCATTTTGTAAACTAGCACGACTTAAGTCAGCAAGTTTGAGATCGGCATCATTCAAAATTGCGTGTGCTAAATTAGCAGAATTGAGATTAGCATAACTCAGATTGCAACTACTCAACTTAGCACCTTGTAAATTTGCCGTTTTGAGATTTGTATTGCTAAGATTAGCACCACTTAGGTTTGCTCCTGCAAAGTCCTCAACTGGGTTCAAACCAAGCATTTTTGTAACTTTTGTAAAGTCATCAGCGGTAGAGGAAGTTAATATTTCTAGTGCTAAAGTTAACTGTTGCTGATGGTACTCACTTGCTTTTGTGGCATCATCTAGGGCTAAGTAAGCATTTCTCAAATTTAACAGTGCATTAACTTGACCTTTACGATCGCCTATACGCTGCGCTATTGTTAAATGTTTTTCAAAACAAGCGATCGCTTCTGGTAGATTTCCCAAAGCTTGATATGCTGCACCCAAGTTTCCTAATGCTGCACCTTCGCGTTGCCAGTCTCGATCTGTGTGATATAAATTGGATGCTTGTTGCCAAGATTGTAATGCTTCCTCAAACTCGTTTGTTTGGTAGTGGATGATTCCTTGTTTGAGTAATTGATTGGCAGCATTAGTCATAGGTTAGGAGTTTGTTGTTAATATTCGCAGTTAGCCATTGCTACTTGACGTGTTGCGGCAATGAAGGCTTGAAAAATCCGATGTTGTAAAGGATCGATACTACTTGAAAGTTCAGGATGCCATTGCAATGCGATCGCCCAAGGGTGATATTTATGTTCGAGGGCTTCAATCACCCCATCCGCCGCCCATCCGGTAACACGCCATTCTGAAGATACATTGCGCACAGCTTGATGATGCCAAGAAACAACATCAACTGTGGTTATACCAATGATTTCTTGGGCGAGACGACTATCGGGAATAAGATCTACTGAATGTTGAATTGATAATAATTCTTCAGCACGATGCGTCACAACTTTACCATATTCATCAGGAAGATGCGGAATCAATGTTCCTCCGGTTGCCACTGCAAGCAATTCTAAGCCGCGACAAATACCGAGTATAGGAATATCAGAGGTTAAAGCAGCTTGCGCCAAAGCAATTTCAGCGCGATCGCGTTCAGAATCAACGTTATAAATTGTCGGATGCATGATACCGTTATAAATTGCGGGATCAATATCTCCGCCACCGGAGAAGATCAAACCATCAATTCTTTGCAAGATAATATCACTTGCTGCGGGTTCACTTGGGGGAATCAATACTGCTACGCCACCAGCGGCTTTAACGGCTGCTGCATACGAACTAGGTAAGCAATAATTACTTGTTTGAGCGTGACCAGAGGTGGTAATTCCAATAATCGGAGGCTGTATCATTTCCCAAGTTTAACAGTTAACATACTGCTCAACTTCCCAAGTTGTCACTTGTGCGTTGTAACTATTCCACTCTTGATATTTGAAATCAAGGAAGGTTTTGGCAGCTTGTTCTCCTAAAGTTTGCATCAGTAAGGAATCTTTTTCTAAGCATTGCAGTGCTTCAAGTAAGCTTGTTGGCAGAGTTTGCAAGTCTGAAAATTCTAAACCCCGCACAAACATATTTTCATCCAAGCGTTTCCCTATTGCAAGATGTTTTGCCATGCCTTCCATTCCTGCTGCTAAGATGCCTGCTAAAGCAAGATAAAGATTTGCTGCACCGTCAACAAGACGACACTCAAAGCGCCCACCTTCAGGAATGCGGATCATGTGCGTGCGGTTGTTTCCACCATAGGAGATATAGCGAGGACTCCAGGTACTACCTGATGTCGTTGTTGTCGCACCAATACGGCGATATGAGTTAATTGTTGGGCTACATAGTGCCGCTAATCCTCGACCGTGTGATAGAACACCAGCGAGAAATTCATATGCTATGCCTGATAGTCCCATTTCTTCAGTAGCGTCGGCAAAGATATTTTGACCATCATTCCACAAACTCATATGAATATGTGCCCCGTTTCCAGTTAATTGGCTGAAGGGTTTGGGCATGAATGTGGCAGTTAAACCACGTTGTTCTGCTAATGTTTTGACCATGTACTTAAAAAAGACATGGCGATCGCACGTCGTCAATGCATCAGTATACGTCCAATTAATTTCAAATTGACCATTGGCATCTTCATGATCGCATTGATACGGTTCCCAGCCTAACTCCTCCATATATCCCACGAGTGTGGAGATTAATTCAAATTGTCGCATCAAGTTCAACTGATCGTAGCAAGGGCGTGCGGCAGTATCTTGAGTATCCGCGATTTGATAACCTTGTTCGCTCTTTTTGAGTAAGAAAAATTCAGCTTCAACTCCGGTTTTGTAGCTGTAACCCAAATTTTCGCACTGTTGCAATACTTGTTTAAAAATGACTCGCGGCGATGCAGCAAATGGTTCGCCATCTAAATATACATCACTCGCTAACCAACCAACATTTGGTTGCCACGGTAGTACAATCAACGAACTTGGATCGGGTACAGCAGCAATATCATGGGCATCAGGTCCTAAACCTAGATTACTGGCAAACGGCGCAAAGCAAGCTCCATCATTTTCTACTGCCGTAATTTTCGCAGCGGGAACGAGCTTAGCACGAGTTCCTCCCAACAAGTCAGTATAAGATACAAGAAAAAAATCGAGGTGCAGTTCTTTGGCTAACTCGGCTAGGGCTTTTCCTCGGGTCAAGGTTGTCGTCACTGCCGTTACTCCCAATTGCTCTGTCTCCGAGTAAACCAAACTTGTTATAACAGATTTGTAGCTGTTGATACTGTCTCAGTTTAAGGTCTTAGTGGCTAGAAGCAGAGGTGCAGGATAAATTTTACTTTTGGTGAAATGATTTAGCGATCGCATTCCAGTGATTCAAACAACAAGCTATTCTCACCCAATTACCAATTACCAATTACCCATTACCAATTAGTGACTTTGCCAATGCATCTTTGCAGTAATTAACTAAGAAAGGAGTGCGATCGCCGTTCTTTGTCCACAATATTGGAAAAAAACTCTCATCCATTGTTGTATCACTTACACGCTGATAACGCCCATAAATATATCCTGCACCTGTAGGACGAAACTTCGCTTCTGATGACAGTGTATGCACTCCCAAACTGCGACGCACTTTATCAATTCTGGTATTTTTCCCCGAACCATGCCACACGTTACCATGATGAAAAACGCAGCCTCCCGCAGGAATTTCTACCTGCACAATTTCAGGATCGCTAATATTCATTTCCGCTGCAGTTTGTAACATTTGAGCGCGATACCCTTGAGTAGGTGCATGAAATTCTGCCACACTATCTAGCAAGCGCCACTTGTGCGATCCTCTGACATACTCGATTGTGCCAGCATCAGCGCTAGTGTCATCTAAGGCAATCCAACACGTCATCATCTCCGGCGGATCGATATATTTAATGTACGTCGCATCTTGATGCAAAGCGACCTCTTTACCACCAGAAGGTTTCCACCATAAGCTGTCTTGTCCAATTCTCGCACCTGTCCATCCTGCCAAAGTTGCACTCAACCGCCCAATTTCTGCAGATAAAACTACACTTGCAATTGTCAGGTCACTTTTCCAAACATTACACATTTCTCTAGTAACATCAGGCAAGCTCAAGCCAGGACGCCAATACCATTCATCAGGATAAATTCCTGTTTCAAACTCCCCAGAAAATAATGGTTCAATTCTTTCAATTAAACGCGCTACTAAATCAGCATTAATTAAGCGAGGAATAACTAAAAAACCATCATGATTAAATTTATCTATTTCTTTTGTAGTTAATTTTATCATATTGCTCGGCATAAAATATTATTTTGAATACTGCTGGTATAACTTGTTATAATAACAATATATAATAGGCAAATTGTAGTTTTTAATACAGTTGTATACTTTGATATATTGAAGTTTATTAATAAATGATATTACTTAAATTTTTCATAGTAATCATCTGACCATAACTATTAATCAATGAATTTAAAAACAGTCAAGCCTGGCTATCTAACTATTGCTGCAAGCAACTTTGATGCTCGTCCAATGACTTATCTAGAAGGAGAAACACGTTTAGGCTATGAGCCAGATGTTGCACGGGCAGTATGTGCAAAACTTGGGCTTGAACCGGTGTGGTTTAATGTACCGTGGATCAATTTTTATCCAACCTTAGCAGCAAAACAGTGTGATGTTGTTTGGTTCAATCAAGCGATTACCGAAGAACGCCGCACCCGTGCCCATTTTTCCCAACCATATGGTTTCTTTGATGAAGCCGTGCTAGTTCAGGCAAAAAGTGAAATCTACTCTGCTACTGACTTAGCAGGTTTACGTGTAGGAGGATTAGCAACAAGTACCAATTTGCAACTAGCTGAAACTTTTGGTGATGTCGAAATTGTACCTTTTCCTGGTAGCGATCGCGTTTTACCAGAGATGCTAGAAGCATTACGCAATAGTGAAATTGATGCACTTGTGGATGATGAATTAGTCTTAATTGCAGCTGCAAAGATAGATCCACACTTGCGCGTTGCGTTTAGCGTACCGACACGAATTCCATTTGGGATAGCAATGCATCAAGATAATTTAGACTTGTTGCGATCTCTCGATGATACTCTGACAGCATTAATTCAAGAAGGTAAGCTAGCAGAAATTTGGCAGCGCTGGATTCCTGAAAAAGAATTTCCCCTACAATTTTGAGTAGATACTAATGTATTAACGGTGATAGTGATGAATCGTATTGCAAATCAACTGAGCCTCCAAGAGTTTCTGGATTTGTCAGATTGCGATCGCTATGAATTGGTGGAAGGACAGCTTAAACTCAAAATATCACCAAAATACAAACATTCGACTCTGCAACTACGGCTATTAATGGCGTTAACTCAATGGTGCGAGCAACAAAAATACGGTCGAGTTCGTCCCGAATGGGGTGTAGTTTTACAACGACAGCAAAAAGATTGGGTTCCGGTTCCTGAGCTACTTTACGTGTCTTACCAACGGCTACCACAAGCGTGGAATGAAGATGAACCTTGTCCGGTTGTACCAGAATTAGTTATTGAAATCGTTTCTCCTGGTCAAACTTTTGGGGAAATGACTGAGAAAGCAACAGATTATCTAATTGCAGGCGTAGATCAAGTTTGGGTAGTAGATACTAAAGCGCAATCAGTGACAGTTTTCGAGCGCGATTCTTTACCGCAGATAATTCGGGGTAATGGCTCAATCAGCGTACTACCAGGTTTTGTCTTAAATGTTGCTGATTTGTTTGAAGCGTTAGTTTGAAGTGAGTTAGAGACCTTTTTGACAGAAGATTACTATAGGTAAGAAAAGTAAAAGCTGTTTAGTTAGAGGAATTAGACAAGCTAATGGAATATATCTAAGCGCTCTAATAATTCAAATGTAGCGAATGTTCGAGAGGTGTTGGTGCTGAGTTTTAGGCTACTCGCTGCTGCTGATTTGAGCGGTTGGGCAGCTTTAATCCTTGATTAGGGCAACCGTCACGTCTTATTAGGTCAGCCAGCTTGACTAAATTTCAATACTAATTTAATGCTAACAGGAGTTACGCAGTTGGATGAAGGAAAAAGCGGGGTGTAGCCAAATAAGTCCGAACCGCGTCTCGCACAATGCTAAGTTTTGCTTCGTACCAACTGATACCTGTAGCAAACCAGTAGAGTTCTAAGCATAAGAATGCCCGAATTGCCAATCCAACATGATTGCGTTGCGCCCGTGAAGAACGTACTTGAGCGCGTTCTACCCCACAACACTGCTTCAACCCACGATGGTACTCTATTCCACAAGACTTCTGGTGACGGTTCCATTCGATGCAACAACCGAGTCATCGCGTCATGAGCCGCAGCATTGTCCGACTCCGGTTGCACTCGTTCGGCTTCCACGCAGCTATATGCCTTCTGCGTTGCAATCAAAAAGTTAATGTAATCGTACTCGTTGACTTTCGGTGGATTCATTCTTTGGTTCTACCGCACTTACCCATTTTTCTCAACTGCGTAACTCCTGGCTAAGAAAGATAAGATTAAAGAATCGAGAAGCACAAAAAGCGTTTGTTTTTAAGTAATGATTATTTCTCACCTAAGTTTGAAGAACTGGAGAAACTTTCGAGCAGTGGATGTTGATCTAAGAGATCGCGTTTTTCTTGTTGGTCCTAATGCCTCTGGTAAATCAAATTTTCTAGACGCTTTAAGGTTTTTGCGAGATCTTGCCAAGAATGGAGGTGGATTACAGAAAGCTGTAAGAGACCGAGGAAGTTTATCCAAAATCAGATGTCTATATGCGAGGCGATATCCCGACGTTGAGATAGAAATACATTTAGCAGAAAACGAATTACAAGCACCTACTTGGAAATATAGTATTGGAATTAAGCAAAGGAAGGGAGGTCAGAATGAACCTATTCTTTCGTATGAGAGAGTTTGGAAAGATGGAAAACAATTAATAAATCGTCCAGATCTTGAAGATGAAACAGATAGTTTACGTTTAACCCAAACTTATTTGGAGCAGATTAATGCAAATGCAGCATTTAGAGAAATTCCCAAGTTTCTCGAATCCATCCTATACCTTCATTTAGTACCTCAACTATTACGATATCCTGAAGCCTTTAGTGGACCAGGTATTCAGGGCGATCCTTTTGGTAGAAACTTTTTGGAACGAGTTATTAAGACCTCAGAAAAGACTCGTCGCTCCCGCCTAAAAAAAATTGAGGATGCCTTGAAAATTGCAGTTCCTCAGTTAAAGCAATTAACTGATGTTAAAGATGAAATGGGCATTCCTCATTTAGAAGCGGTCTATGAACACTGGCGACCTGGAGCAGGTAAACAGCGAGAAGATCAGTTTTCAGATGGAACACTACGTCTAATTGGTTTACTGTGGTCGCTTCTTGAAAGTGACTCTCTTCTGCTACTTGAAGAGCCAGAATTGTCTTTAAACGCTGGAATTACTGCTAAGTTACCTTCTTTAATCTATCGTTTACAGAAAGCGAAAAAGCGGCAAGTTATGCTGAGTACCCATAGTGCGGACTTGCTATCAGATGAAGGTATTGGAGGTGAAGAAGTTTTACTAATGACGCCGACTGCTGAAGGTACGAAAGTTGAAGTAGCTTCTTCGATTCAAGAAATTAACAGCCTTCTTGAGGGAGGGCTTACTGTTGCTGATGCAGCTTTACCTCGCGCAACTCCTGCACAGGTTGATCAATTGAGCTTACTTAAATGACTGATATTCCGATTAATCTGGCAGTTGAGGATGATTTGAGTGAGGCGGTGTTGAAGGAAATACTTAAACAGTCTCAACGACCATTTTCTATTGGAACTTGCCTAAAACACCGAGGCTATGGTTATCTCAAAAAAATTCTTCCAGGAATAAATCATGCTGCGAAAGGTTCACCTTATTTAGTATTGACAGACTTAGACAAAAACGAGTGTCCACTAGCTTTGATTGCAGAATGGTTATCTCATCCAAAACATCCAAATTTGATTTTTCGAGTTGCAGTTACAGAAGTAGAGGCTTGGCTTTTGGCACATCGTGAAGCATTTGCACAATTTCTTGGCATTTCAGTAGACTTAATTCCTGATGATGTAGATTCAATCCCTGAGCCAAAGCAATTGCTGATTGAGTTAACAAAAAAATCAAAAAAACGTTATTTGCGTGACGCAATTGTACCTGCTAAGAATAGCACTGCAAAAATTGGTAAGGATTACAATGGTCAACTTATTCAATTTATCAATCAAAACTGGCGATCTGAAATGGCAAAAACTCACTCTCGAAGTCTAGAGAGAGCAGTAAATGCAATAGTTCATTTTGAACCTACGTGGAAAACCTGACTGACCAATTATCCATTACCTACTATCATCTTGATACACACACTTAAACTAAATTCAGTGAAAGTATCTCTAGATACAGCCTTGTTATAACAAGATTGCTTTACTACAAAAAAGCGTATCAGGAGTCATGGCAGTGACTGGCACACTCACCCGTGTTGAAGCACTAACCGATTTGGAAGCTTATGTTGATGCTGAAGGTCGTGCGGAACTGGTAAAGCAAGTACGGGCAAAGATTAATGAATTAGGAATTCAGTATATATATTATCAGTTTGTTTCCGTTACAGGTCGCATTGTTGGTAAAGGTGTCCCTGCGGAACATTGGGAAGCGATCGCCCAAAATGGTTTTCAGTTAGTTTACGGTGCAACTGCTAATTTATCTCTCGATCGCCACCGCAATTATATCGGTTATGGTCCCGAAGCTTCAGAACTTGTGGCAATTCCCGATCCAGAAACGTTTTGTCAATTACCGTGGGATAAGCGTGTTGCAAGGGTTTTTTGCACGTGTTTTCGTAACCGCGAAGAACCAAACGATCCTGGTGCATATTTAACATCAGATTGTCGCGGGAATTTACGCCGAATTCACGCCGAGTTTCAACAAGAACACAATGGATTACATCTGCGTCATGGTTGCGAACCGGAAATGATGTGGTTGAAAAAAGGTACTAATGGAAAACCAGATGGTGGAGTTACGAAACCAAATTGCTACCACATTGATCAGTTTGAAGAATTGCGTCCTGTGTTCTTGAAGGTGATAGAATACAGTCAGGCGATGGGATTGGATATGATTCAGGGCGATCATGAAGATGCACCAGGGCAATTAGAACTCAATTTTATGTTTGATGATGCTTTGAGAACGTGCGATCGCTTGACTACATATCGTCAAATCTGCGCTCAAGTAGCAAGAGAACATAATCTCATTGCTTGCTTTATGACGAAACCTTTTATGGGCGTTTCTGCTTCGGGTTGCCATCACAATTTATCATTATGGCGTGGTGGAGAAGCAATTGTTAAAGACTTTAGTAATGAGACGCTACCAGGAATGGCGGGAACTTTTCAATATGACAAAGGTGGGGAAAATACCTTTCTACCCTCACAATCATCGAAGTTACCTGGTGCGATCGGTTTAAACTGCATTGGTGGTGTCATAGAACATCTGGGGGCTTTGACTGCGATCGGTTGTTCTACTGTGAACTCTTACCGTCGGTTGTGGGATACTGGCTTGTGGGCACCTGTGTATGCAGATTGGGGTTATCAAAATCGCACGTGTGGGTTGCGAGTTTCTGCACCAGGGCGATTTGAATATCGCGCTGTAGATTCAATGGTGAATCCGTATTTAATGGCAGCTGGGTTGCTGAAAGCTTTTGATGATGGTATTAAACGCAACCTCGATCCAGGAGAACCTGAACATCGTAATTTGTATGAGGCAATGGAAGCTGGTAAGCAAGTCAAGAAGTTACCAATGTCTTTAGGTGAAGCTTTAGATCGTTTAGCGACGGATGAGGTGATTAAATCTGCATTACCTGGAGAGATGTATCAAGTTTACACTTGGTACAAACGCGATGAGTGGGAGCGATTCTTGTCTACAGTCAGTAACTGGGATATAGAAAATTATCTCGATTGTTTGCCTTAGTAACAGAAATTAGCCTGAATATTCTTCAAGTTTTACATACACTTCTGTTGGATGCGATCGCGCATATGAAATATCCCATTGCCGAAACCCTAAACTCTGATAAAGCTTTGCAGCTACATCATTCTCTTTTCGATAACTAGTCGCAATGATTTCAACATCAGGACACAGCTTAAGGCGGCGAATGACCTCAATCATAGTAGCTCGTCCATAGCCTTGACGCTGATACTTGCTATCAATCATCAACCGCATGATGAATCCTACACCTGCATCAATTTCATACATTGCAAAGCCAATCATCGGCAGTTCGGGTTGTTCGTACCCACATACAGCAGCATCGTAAACAGCTAAGGGGAAAAGATTAGGATTAACATAAGCTTCAGCTAGAGACTGCATGGTAGTAGCAACCAGACTTTTCTGTGATTCCGATACTTGAAGATTTAAACATTCTCGGAAATTTTCTGGTGTAACTTTGCGTAAGTGAACTTTTGTCACAAGCTTGTTTACTCAAAATTGAACTTTTTAATAGTGACACTTAGTTGGAAAGGCGATCGCCTCGCTACGTAGGTGTATCCAGCCGCCTATCAGCTTTTGTTAAAATAAACTGCTCCAAGTCATGATATTGCCCTTTCCAAAAGCCATGTTGCATCCATTTACCCTGATGGAAACCTAATTTTTGCAATAATTTTTTAGAAGCTATATTTTCTAACATAACCTCTGCAATAACATACTGTATTCCTATGGTTTCAAATCCATATTGCAGAATGGCACTTAAAGCTTCACTCATAATGCCCTGTTGCCAAAATTGACTGGCAAGTTCGTAACCAACCTCAGCAGCATTTGCTTGTTTATCCCATGTGAAGCCGCACGAACCAATCAAACAATTGTCTTGTTGGCGAGCAATACCCCAACGTATACCACGCCCACTTTCAAATCCTTTTGCTCTGCGTTCAATAACCTCAATTGCTTCATCAATATGGGTGAATGTATCAAGGTTATGAAATTGAGTGACTTGAGGATCGGAAAATACAGTAAAGATAGCCTCAGCATCTGCTTGAGTTGCTGGGCGAAGTATCAGCCGTTCTGTTTTCAGATAGGGGAAAGCAAGCATTAATAACAATCGGTGACAGCATTTATTAAACTTTAGAGTATGTAAGGCAATATCAGAGGGAGAATCAGGTGAAACCTCTTTATTTACCCTTTGCAAATGGGCAATGGCAAATGGCAATGGGGCTAAAGCCTTTACAATTGCAACACTGGATTGAGATTGATGAAGATTTTGCTGACGAATTGAATTACAAAGACAAACTACTCAAAGATCGCTATTCAGAAGTTTTTGGTAGTTTGCCAGAAAGTGAAGCAGCACAGCAAGAAGTCTTGCAATTACTGTTAGAGCATTTGTTGCAGTACTTTCCAGATTATTATCAACAGCAAGATAACTGTATATTCAATAAGATTACTAAACAAGTTTGGCATCTGAATGATTTTGCGGCAAATCCGCTTGATTTAGCAGGACGTTTAGTGCAAGAAGATTTATGTTTAATGCAACTTAAACATGAATACGTACTGACTGCAGGTTCGGTGTGTTTTCCAGCGCGGTGGCGCTTGTCGGAAAAGTTGGGGCGTCCTTTGGTGCAAATTCACGATCCGGTTCCAGGTTACGCCCAGAAGCTAGAACAATCTGTGAATAAGTATTTTCACCGCTTAAAACCGGAATGTCCTGGGTATCGTCTAAATTGGGGTATTGTTGATTCTCCAGAATTGTGTCTGACTCAACGCCACAGTACTGAAGCCTTTGGTGCAGATATTACTGCTGATAATGCTGGGGAGAAACTTTGGTTAAGAGTTGAGCGTCAAACTCTGCGATGCTTACCTGTAACCGATGGTATTTTGTTTACAATTCGTACTTACGTGTATTCTTTGCAGAAACTCGCAAGCGATCCGGCGATCGCATCTCAACTAGCAACAGTCGTTCAGCAAATTCCCCCCGAAGTGCAGATCTACAAAAATATTTTTCCTATTCAGACAGCACTTTTAGCCTATTTGCAGCGAGTTAGAGCTTGATCAGCCCTCAGTATGATGAGGATTTCATCAAATGCAATATTAACTAAGTGATATCGCTATCTGGATAAAGAGGTAATAAATATTACTCAAAGGCTTTAACTATAGTAGTTAGCTATTAGCTTTTATTGAGCCAAGTTTTTTATTACTTATTGTCTAATTTCATATAGGATGCGATCGCGTTTTTTGTACTTAATCAGGGTGAGCTTATGTTGAAGTATGCTTTTGCTGTATCTGGATTCACGATCTTAATAATTGGGAGTAGTGGGGCGGTACAGGCTGAAACTGTTAATTTTGCAGTCCAATCTTCTGATGCTAATGCGGCTGCAACTCCCTACCTTACTGAACTTCAAGTAACTGCTCAGCTCTTTGAACCTTTGAGTGATGATACAAATGGTCGTTCTCGGTTCTCCATAGGCGTCAGTGGTAACATTGGTATTACAGGAGATACCGCAATGGGGGAAAGTAGTGTCTCAATTAATAGCAGAATTGGCTTGACAGATTCGCTTTCGGTGCGCCCTTCTGTAGGTCTGACATCCGATCCTAGTATTACTGTTCCTTTAACGGTTGATTTTCCTACAGGAGCAGACACTGATATTGGAGACAGTATAACTCCTTATATTGGCGGTGGTGTTGTAATTACTACAGGCGATGATGGACAGGTTGCTCCTATGGCAACGGTGGGTTTAGACGTACCAATTGCGGATGCCGTAGGCGCAAGTATCAGCGTTGATGCTGGCTTTTTAGATACAACACAAGTGGGAGCCTCTGTAGGACTCAGCTACTCTTTTTGAGGATCTATTTGGATTGAGGCGATCGCCTATGATGCATGAGGAAAAGTAGGTTAATGAAGTAAATCCGATTAATTTTTTGATTGTTTGTCAAAACATATGCCTGTGCGTCAAATATCATAGTGATTGAAGCTGGCTGAAATGATTTAAAAGGGTTGGATTAACCCGAATCTTTCCGCACAAGTGGAATGGCTCAATAACAAAAAAGATGAATAGTTTGATATCAGAAGTCACTACTGAGTTAATACATCAGAGCAGATCTCAAGGGACCACTCTAGAGGCATTTATTCCTCACGGTCACTGCTATCTATGGCAACCAGAATTAGTAGGGCTACATATTGTTTCTGATTCACTGATTGCAGTTGCTTACTACTCAATTCCTCTGACGCTATTCTATTTTGTTCGGCAGCGGAAAGATTTACCTTTCAATTGGATCTTTTTGCTGTTTGGAACCTTTATTGTAGCCTGTGGTACAACCCATTTAATGGGGATTTGGACGCTATGGCATCCTAATTACTGGCTATCAGGAACAATCAAACTTATCACAGCAGTTGTTTCAGTTTATACGGCTGTACTGCTTGTGCCACTAGTACCACAGGCTTTAGCGTTACCGAGTCCGGCACAGCTTGAAGCTGCTAACCAAGAATTACGAAATCAAATTGCTGAACGCGAACGAGCAGAGGAACGGATTCGTACTTTGAACATGGAACTCGAACAACGAGTGATAGAGCGCACTACTGAACTTGAAACTGCGAATAAATTGAAAGATGAATTGCTCGTGCGCGAACAAGAAGCCCGTGCTAGTGCGGAAGTTGCGAATCGAGCAAAGGATGAGTTTCTCTCTATACTTTCTCATGAATTGCGTACCCCACTCAATGCAATGTTGGGATGGTCGCAACTTCTCCGCAGCCAAAAGCTAGACGAAGCGACACGTTCTCGTGGACTGGAAGCCATTGAGCGTAGTGCTAGAGGTCAAGCAAACTTAATTGAGGATCTACTCGATATTTCACGGATTATTACTGGTAAACTGCGCTTGCACGTTCGTCCAATTGAGCTTGTTCCGGTGATTGAGGCAGCAATTGATACGGTGCGTCCTGCGGCTGATGCAAAGCAAGTGCGGATTCAAAGTGTGCTCGATCCATTAGCAGGTCCAGTTTCAGGAGATTCGGATCGCTTACAGCAGGTAGTGTGGAATTTACTATCGAATGCCATTAAGTTTACGCCAAAAGGTGGGCGAGTTCAAGTGCGGCTAGAACGGGTAAATTCGCACGTTGAAATTGTTGTGAGTGATACAGGAGTGGGTATTAACTCTGACTTTTTACCGTATATTTTTGAACGCTTTAAGCAAGCTGATAGTACACAAACGCGATCGCATGGTGGTTTAGGTTTGGGATTAGCAATTGTACGTCATTTAGTAGAATTACATGGCGGAAATGTGCAAGCACAAAGCCCAGGAGAAGGACAGGGGTCAACTTTTGTCGTTCAGTTGCCACTTACAGTGGTATTAAATACTAATGAATCAGAACGAATCCATCCTACTGTGGGCGGCGAAGTTTTGTTTGATTACGCCCCAACGTTGAGTGGTTTATCAATTCTAGTCGTTGACGATGAGATAGATGCCCGTGAGTTACTTTCCACAGTACTCCAGGAGTGTGGTGCTGTGGTGAGTGCAGTAGCGTCGGTTGCAGATGCGATCGCTGCAATTGAACAATTCCAACCAGATATCTTGGTAAGCGATATTGGGATGCCAGGGGAAGATGGTTATAGTCTGATTCGCCGCATTAGAGCAATGGAAGCACAAAGTGGTGGCAGAATTCCAGCTGTTGCTTTGACAGCTTACGCCAGAGTAGAAGATCGCACCCGCGCCCTAGCAGCAGGATTTCAAATGCATATTGCCAAACCTGTGAATCCAACTGAGTTAGTTGCTGTGATTGCAAACCTCGCAGGATGGAAAGGAGTTATGAGTTTTGAGTTTTGAGTTGAAAATCACCAATTACCAATTACCAATTACCAACTTTTAGACAAACTTAGTTGATGAAAACGCCATAAGAAAACTCCAGCGGCGATCGCCACACCAATCGATTGTCCTAACCATAATCCCGTACCACCCAAACCAAAGTGAAATCCAAGTAAGTAACCACTAGTTAACCCAATTCCCCAGAAGGTGCAGAAGCTGATTAACATTGGTACGCGAGTATCTTTGAGTCCATAGAGTGCGCCGGATGTGGTTTTTTGTACGCTGTCTAAGATTTGGGCGATCGCCGCAATTGTCAGCATAGGCATGACTGCGGTTAATATTGTGGCATTTTCTGGCGCACGGACATCGATATATAACCCAATGACTTGCTGAGGAAATACAAGCAGGGCGATCGCCATCATTGTCATAAATACGACTCCACTACTTATTCCTACATAACCCGCCTGGCGTGCCGCAGCATAGTTTTGCTGCCCATTCCACTGCCCGACGCGAACTGTTGTTGCAAAGGACATTCCCAGGGGTACCATGAAGATGACAATGATGGTTTGCAAAACGATTTGATGTGCAGCGAGTACCTCGGTTCCTAATGCTCCCATTAGGTAAGTAACAATAGTAAATAGTCCAGTTTCTAATGCCGCAGATACCCCGATTGGCGCGCTAATTAATACCAACTCCCAAAAGATTTGCAACTTCAACAAATGTAAATTCTCAAACAATTGGTAAGTTTTTAGCTGCCTGTGTCTAAGTATGTAGGCAACGAGCGACAAAAACATTCCCCAAAGCGACACAATACTTGCCCAAGCAAGCCCCTGTAGCCCTAGTGCCGGAAACCCCAATCTACCAAACCCTAAGACGTAGTTACCTACAATATTAAACAGCGTACCAACGACAACAATGATCATGATTGGACGTGCGTGAGAAAGCCCAGAGACAACACTGCGTAACGTTGCAAACGCTAAAGCGGGAAATAAACCCCAAAGCATAATATCTAAATACGTCTTTGCTTGCGCCACAGTCGTTTCTTGTTGTCCAAACTGGCGCATGAGCGTATCGATATTTCCGAGCAAGAACATTACGAGAATGGCAAGTATCAGTGATAGCCATAACCCTTGCCGCGCAACTTGTTGAACTCGAGCTTTGTTGCCTGCGCCGTAAGCTTCCGCCACTAAAGGGCTAACTCCGCTCATCACCCAGCTGGTAATGTTGAGTAGCGCTGTGAAGGTGATTGCCGCGAGTCCTCCCGCAGCTAAAGTTTCTGACCCTAATCTACCCATAATGACAGTATCTACAAAGCCTGTTGTAGATTGGGCAACTTGAGCGCTTGCCAAGGGAATTGCAAGTCGCAGAAACTCCCTAAATTCAGTACGAAGCGATTGGCTTGGAGTTAAACACATCGTGCATATTGCATGAAACTGGAAACGGCTAATATTAGCTCTAGTTCACTTTAGCATTGCTGATTGTTGACAATCTACATTTTTGTTTATAAAATATTGCTTAATCCTGCTGTACATCTCCCCATGAAGAGGCGATCGCAACTCACAATCGTTCATCGTAGTCTTGAAGTACAAGCTGCGGATGCGATTCGTGAACAAATTCTTAGTGGTATTCTTCCGCCAGGTTCGCGGCTATTAGAAATTGAATTGTCAGAACGATTCAACTTAAGTCGCGGTACAATTCGATCCGCATTACAACAGTTAACGTATGAAGGTTTAGTCGAACAATTTCCGTATCGCGGTTGTGCAGTTTCAGGACTAAGTTCGCGGGATGCTTGGGAACTTTACACGCTACGCAATGCATTAGAAGGTTTAGCCGCAAAACTGATAGCAGAGTCAATCACACCTGCTAAAACTAAGATTTTGAATACTAAGCTACAACAATTAATCAAAGCGGCACAATTAGGCAAGTGGCAAGAATTAGCAGAGACAGATTTTGCATTGCATAAAACTATCATTGAACTTTCAGAACACCAACGCTTGCAGCAACAATACAAAGTTGTTGAACAGCAAATTAGGTTGTATATCGTATCTTGCAATGCGATTCATCCAGATTTAGATGAAATTAGATTACAGCACGAAAGTCTAGTTGATGCGATTTGTTCAGGTAATGCTGAAGTTGCAGAACAAATTGCGAAAGAACATAACGGTGATGGTCAAGCATTAATAGCACACTTAAAAACATTAGAACAGAAAAATGATTAATTTTAATGATTATCAAGCTTTAACGTTTGATTGCTACGGAACTTTAATTGATTGGGAAAGTGGTATTTTAGGAGCAATGAAGCCTATTTTATCTGCTCATGGTGTTGAAGTAGATGATCGTGAAATCATTAGATATTATTCTGAGTTTGAGCCAGTAATTCAGCAGAATGGTTATATTAAATACCGAGAAGTTCTCAAGAAAGTTGGGCAAAAGTTTGGCGATCGCTTTAGTTTTATACCGACTTCAACCGAAATCAACTCGCTTCCTGAATCTTTACAAAATTGGCAACCTTTTCCTGATACAATAGAAGCACTTCATTTACTCAAGCAAAAATACAAGCTAGTCATTGTTTCTAACGTAGATAACGATTTATTCGCTGCTACTGCAAAGCATTTAAAAGTTGAATTTGATGAAATTATTACAGCAGAACAAGCACAAAGTTATAAACCATCTTTAAATAATTTCAAGCTGACATTTTCTAGAATTGGGGTACCAAAAGAGCAAATATTACACGTTGCCGCAAGTCTGTATCATGATATCGTTCCAGCGCGATCGTTAGGATTAACAACAGTCTGGGTAAATCGGAATGCAGAAGATAGCACTCATTTACCTGAAAGTAGTCAACCGCATTTAGAAGTACCAGATTTGCGATCGCTTGTTTTGTTAATGAAGAGTTGATTGTTAATTGTTGATGGAGGTGCGGTGTTCAAAAATCGTTTAGCACAGCTATATTAACCATCAACTAGTCTAAAACGCATGATATATTAGTATTCTGCTGATAGAAGCGACTGAATTGCCTCAGATGCTGCCTCACCTGTGCGTACAGCACCATCAAAAAATCCAGCCCAACGCTCAGCAATTTCTGTGCCTGCCCAATAAATGCGTCCTACGGGGGCTGTGAGTGCCTCACCAAAGCTTGTCCACACCCCAGGCGGCATGAACGCAGCATATCCACCTCCTATCCAAGGTTCACTTGGCCAATCTACTTCATCATAGGTTGAGGGCGACAACGCTTCATCGCCAAAATAAATTGCTAAGTCAGAAAGGATAGCAGCGCGGCGATCACTTTGACTCAATGCTTGCCAACGTCCGTAGCGATCGCCAACGACAAACGTTGCTATCACCCCAACTCCAGTTTCCGGATCAGAACTATCTACACAAAGTTCAATCCACTGACAGTTTCCGATCGCAATTCCGGCAAGCCCTTGCGCCCGCCAGAATGGTTGATCGTAGGAGATCATGATTTTTGCACAACATCCCATAGGAACTCGCTGTGTTAGTTGTGCCCGTAAAGGCGGCATTGGCGGATCGTAAGTGATTTTACCTGCATGATAAGGTGGCATCGCCACAATTGCAAACTGTGCAGTATAAGAATTTTTAGCTGTTTCAACTTCAACTTTTGTACTGTCTTGGCGAATGCGTAACACAGGTTCACCAAGCCGAATGCGATTTTCCAATTCATCTGCTATCTTCTGGGGAATTTGCCCTGCCCCACCATGCAAGAGATCAGCTTCGGGGTGTTCAGACTGGGGCGCGCATTTTTGTCCCCAAAGGGCGTGTAGGAGTGATATCTGATGAGGTTCGGCAGGTCCTAGGTAGCCGACAGCACGAGCCATATAAGAAAAGTACCAGCGACCAAAAGCAGTATGCGTATTATCTGCAATCCACCTTGCAAACGTGTCACCATCAAGTTGTTGATTTATATTATTTCGGCGTGGGTGCCCTACAGGTAAAGCTTGAGAAAGGGCTGCAAAACGCTTCCATGCTTCCATAGCATCGCGCCATTCTGCTTCACTTACTCCAGGGGCTTCTCCTTCTGGGAAACCTTGAAAAAAACCGTCGAACTCATAGCGCCGCCCATCAAATACAAGTACTTTCAACCCCTCGGATGGTGATGGGAAACGACGTATGCCATACTCGTCTAGTAGTGATAAAATGCGATCTTGCGTTAGACCAACCCATTGTCCTCCTCGATCAATCCACTGCCCTGATGGTAGGTATTGACCGTGCATCCGACCACCAAGACGATCTTGTGCTTCGATAACTAGAACGCTTTTTTCTAACCGATGCAGATTGCGGGCAGCGATGAGTCCAGCAAGTCCAGCACCAATGACAATACAATCATAGACAGTGGAAGGTGATGACATGACTTTATTTTGAACACTATTTTTGAGTTGATATTCTGCTGATATCTGCGATAATCTTACTTGCGGTGGAGCGATTGCATTTTTTATTTAAAAGTAAACTGAATGATTTGCACGCCAATACACTAAGAACCTCGACATCGATTATATTGTCCGGCTTTAACCGAATAGGCGATCGCACTTCCAGGCGCAATGCGATATTCTGCAACTACTTTACCCAGTGGTGCAGGTATATCAGAATAAAATGTATAAGTTGATTTATCCGCAACCGTCACTTTTAAGTTCAATTAGGGATACATTTGTTATCAGTGATTAGAGGTCGATTTATGTTCCCAGGGTAGCCAGTCTTCATCTAGTGCTTGCTCCAGCGTAAAACATGGTTGTTCAGGAATCAAGCTAGAATCCAGATCGGTTGCTTTCAAAAACAATTTTCGACCATTTGTATATTGCTTGAGAAAGTTCTCTTGTAAAAATGTTTTCAGACTGGGGCTAGTTTCCAGTTGTTCTTGAATTTGAATCCGAAAGTTGGTAATTTCTAAATTCCATCCCCTAAAACACATTTCCCGTTCAGTTTCCCAATGCTTAAGCTTGAGTAAATGTTCGCAAAGCCGCATCAAATAGCTGGAAACTGCATGGCGATCGCTTCTACCCAAACTTTCTACCTCTTCAATCAAGTTTTCTGTGTCAATATTTTCAAAGTCTCCCAATCGCAACTTCTTCAGGGTTTGCGCTAGCCAGAGTTGATAGTCTGTCTCGTACAAAGTTTTGACTTCTTCCATACTCATAGTAGTTGCCTCTTTTTAGAATTAATACCGCACATATGATGAGTAGGCGATCGCGTCGTGGGTCGCTTTAAGAGTATAATAGAGTAGGTTCAGAATATAGCAATTACCTCAAAGTCGCACGGATGAGGAGATTGCAAACAACTTAGTGGCGGAGATACATTAATCCAAAATTTGGATCAAATCACCACAACGGATTGTACCCCCCTGCACTACGCTGGCGTAAACACCCGCATTGCCCTTGTTGTGCTGTAGTGCTGTTTTAAGAATACTCGGATCGTTAGGTAAATCACCTTGAGGTAAAGTTGTCATCACACAACGGGGACAAAAGCCTGTAATACTTAGGCGAACTTCCTCACCAATTGCAACTGTGCGATCAATCCAGCCGTTTTCAACAAAATCGTTGTTCGTGGTAGAAGCAACTGCTATATTAGGACGAAATCGCTGCATTTCAAATCGTCCCGATGAATTTAAGTGCTGTAAGCGTTCGATTGTTGCTGTTGTTAACAAATGTACTGTGGCTAAATCAAAGAAAGTACCCGCAGGTATGTTCTCATCTGTAACAGTTTCCCGATGCGGTAGCCCTTCCATATCTAACCAATATTCTTCTAAAAGGAGTTGCGGTGGTGCAGTTGATGCGAGTGTTACCCCACGCCCCAATACATTGGAAAGTAACTCATTGATATTTTCTTGTTCGCTTGATAATTTGGTGCTGTCTGGAAGTGTAATTTCAACTGGTGGAATGTTATTTATTGTCGGTGAATCAATAAAAGCAGCGTGGAAGTCGAATAATTTAGCCCATTTGCGGGGATTTTTGGCACTGACGACTTTACCTGTGGCGGATTCGATTAAAGCATAAGCGCGATCGCCTACTATTCCCTGTTCGCTAATCTCAGTTGCATCCAACTCTTCCCCCATCATTGATTTGACAGGATAACGCCACAACGAGATAACTGAACCAACTACCGACGCTGTCATCACTAAACCTCATTGGTACTTGTTACGTTTAATAGTCTTACGCTTTTTCCGATGATTCTTTAGCGAACGACGTTGCAATAAGCCACCAGATGCAACCATACTGATCAAAGTCATGGGTAGCTGCCATTGTTGTTTATTTGAGCTACTGACTCGTGACGGTGTTTCTTTAGTTCGAGAAGGTTGATAAATTTTTTCAACTGTTGAATTGTATACTGAACTTGCGAAAGAAACTGTACTTGCAGCAATTAGAAGACTCAAAACAACAGGATTTTTGGGTGCTGGTTTACCGCTTTTAATTGTGTACGAAGCATAGATAAACCATAAAAACAAAACAGCACTAACAATGAGGAGGAAAGTAATAATTGTGGAATTGTTACCAAAAGTATAAATTGGTCCTTCAACTTCAAGGAATTCTTTTGGATTACTAAATGGACTACTCATAGATTTCTTCCTTACTCTTGCACTCCAGGTTGTGGTTCTAATCTACTTGCTACTGTTTCGCTACGTTGTTGTGCATTAATGGCTGATGTTGCCCAGTTCATGCTGTATTCGGGATAGCCTTCAACACCTAAATCTGCAATGTCTAATCCAGCAATTTCTTCATCGCGTGGTACGCGCAAGAGATTAAATTTCTTGAGTAACCAACTTGTGCCATATCCTGGAATAAACCCTAAGATAATTACGCAGACTAGCGTAGGAATTAATTGTCCGATAAATCCGGTTAGCGGTACACCTTCGCCTTGAGGATAACCCGTTGCTAATACTCCAACTGCTAAACTTCCGAGTAAACCACAAAAGCCGTGAACGCCGAAAGCACCTACAGCATCGTCAATACCAATTCTTTCAATAAATAAAGCAACTTTTGGCATTAAGAAAGCACCAAAGAAAGCTAAGACTATCACTACAGTTGGATGATATAAATCCATACCAGCACCAACTGAAATGATTCCTGCAAGTCCTCCCGAAATTGTGAAAAATGGGTCAGCTTTGGAAGAAATATAAGCACCAATAATTCCAGATGCTAGTGCAAGTGTTGTATTGACTCCAATCGAAGCTAAAGTCATTGGAGTGCCGTAAATTGTTGTTTCTCTGGTATAGCCTGGGAGGAAAATTAAACAAGCTGCTAAGAAGGCGTAAAAACCAACAAAAATGAGCATTAAACCTACCATTGTTAGCGGTAGATTGTGTGGTAAAATTGGTTTTGGATTTCCTCTTTCGTCATACTTACCAATGCGAGGACCAAGATTAAGTAATACTCCCAAAGCGAAGAAACCAGAAACACCGTGAACGACTGCTGAACAGCCAAAATCGTGATAGCCAAACGCTGTGTAAAACCAACCGAATGGATTCCATCCCCACGCTGCAGCAACAACCCAAGTGAATGAACCTAGAACAATTGATAAGATAATATATGCACCAATTTTAACACGCTCGATTAAGGCTCCTGAAAGAATTGAAGCGGTAGTCATTGCAAATAGTGCAAAAGCAAAAAAGAAGACTCCGGTTAAATGATCGGCAGTGTTTGGTGCTAAGGCATCAGACCAAGGATAAGATGTTTCTACAACTGCCATTGCAGCTGTTACAGTTTCGTTTGTTGCTGGATTTGTCCAAGGACCAAGTATTCCACCACTAACTGGAAACAGCGGAAAAGCGTTATAAACCCACCAGCCAAAGAAGAAAAATGCGAGTCCTACACTTGAGAGTGTAAGAAGGTTTTTTACCATCGTGGCAAGGACATTTTTGGTGCGCGACGCACCACCTTCGTAGGCAAGAAAACCCGCATGAATTAATAACATGAATACAGAGGCATAGAAGTAGTAGCTCTCTGAAATAAAAGTTCCTAAAAATTCTTGCGCTTCAGCATTCATGAGTAATGCTTGATAAGTTCATACTTATGATAGATTTGTTATTACAAGTTTGCGGCTGGTGGTATTTATTATTTGTAACCAGTGTTACCAATAAGGATTTAGATCGAGAAAAGTGGGGTAGGTGTCTTGTCTACCTAAATGTTAATAAAAAGTTAATGAACCTTATTAGACATAGAGAAGCCACTCCCAGCGGAGGCGTGGTACAGAGAATATATAAAGAGAGTAAAATTGTGCAGTACAGCAATCGTTCAGCCTGGAGTTTCTTGGAGTACTTTTGGATTATTTATAGCTTCCTCATTTGCTACTTGAGCGAGTAGAGTTGCGGCGAGTTCTTTTTTATCTTCGAGGTTTAATTTGTTGATTTCGTTGTGTAGTACGCGTTCATTTACGTGTTGATTCCAGTAGTCAAGCGAATCGATTCCTAATAATGCTAATTTACCAACAAATTGCCTTAGGACTTCGTTGGTTGGTCCCATGACCCATCCAGCTTTACCATCGCGTAAATAGCGCTCGATTCCTAGTTCTTTTTTAAAGCCTGTACCACCGCAAGCATGGAGCATCTTATCACAAACATGAGCTACATTTTTAGCGGCAATAAATTTAATTTGCCAGTACCAATGTAAGTAAGCAGAACGTGGCATTGCTGTGATATCTTGATGAATTGACCAATCACATTGATTTGTAATATCATCCATCATTTTGGCGATAGAAAATACGAAATTGCGAGAAGCATTTGTTTCCATAATTGCTTCACCAAAATAATCTTGAATAGTAGGATAATCTGCGACGCGCATTCCTACATCTACGTGTTTTTTCTGTGTGGTGTGGCGTTTGGCAATATCAATCGCACCGAGTGCAATTCCATTCCAGCAAGCGGAGGAACACAACAAAAAGAACGGATCGACAGTCTCATCATTGGACGCTGCACCGTCACCTTTAAGACCAACCATTCTTTCGGGAGGTATAGTAATGTTATCAACAAGCAGAGTACCAGATTGATTGCCGCGTAAACCTAAAGCATCCCATTGGGCAGGGTTAGCTTGGACTTCATCTGCGTAAATTAAAAAACACGATAAGTCAGAGTAATTGCCGTTGAATTCGGGGCTGGTAGTTTGCACAATGTACCAATCTGCAAATCCGGCTGAAGTTGTCCAGGAAGCGTTTTTTGTAATTTGCCAGCCGTTTGCTACTTTCTCAGCTTTTGAGGAAACAGGATACCAAAAATGCGAACCTGTTTCAGGATCGGAATAAGATAATGTACCAATAAATACGTCACGATCTAAGCGTTGCAGAACTTGTTGTAGTTCAAGATTGTGTTCAGCACGAAATAAGGCTGCGGCTGTCGCACCTAAGTGCATCGTGTAGCACATTGCGGTACTCGGACAACCATAACGGGCGATCGCTTCTACCACCATCGCTGCACAAGTATGATTTTCGCCTAATCCACCCCACTTTTGAGGAACTAACAAACCGAGTAATCCCAATGAGGCTAAAGCTTCAAAGTTTTTACGCGGATAAACTAGATTTGCATCAGACTCCACTGCATTCGGGCGCAGTGTTGTTGCACACAAGTTAATGATTTTTGCTTGTAATTCCTGTTGTGCTGGCGTTAATACCCATTGCGGATCAAAGTTATAGTCTAGTCCCCAAAATGCTTCCAAACCCCAAGATTTCTTTGTCATAGTAGTGATTAGTGGTTAGTGACTAAGTGGGAGTGTGGGCGAGTGAGTGAGAGTGTGGGATCTAATTGTTAATCCTACCCGCCTACCCTACTACCCTCTACTTCCTACGACTGCCCCATGATAAAATCTGTACCAGCGAGTGGTAGTTTTGCCATCGCGGAGGCTTCTAAAGTAAGTGCGACCAAGTCTTCACGTTCGAGGTTGTGGACGTCGGATTTACCGCAAGCGCGGGCTAAGCTTTGAACTTCCATGACTAATGATTGCAAGTAATTGGCAACATAAGTTGTCGCTTCTTCTATAGGCAATCTTTGCATCAATTCTGCATCTTGCGTTGTGATACCTACAGGACACATTCCGGTATGACAGTGGTGACAGTGATAAGGTTCGGTACCTAATTTGTGGTAATCTTCTACGTAAACAGGTTTATTGCATCCCATTGCGATTAAAGTCGCAGTTCCTAAACTGACAGCATCTGCACCTAATGCTAAAGCTTTAGCAACATCAGGTCCTGAACGAATACCACCAGAAATGACAAGCTGTACTTCTCCATAAACGCCGATTTCTTGTAAAGCTTCTACAGCTTGCACTAGCGCGGGAAGTGTAGGAATTCCAGCATGTTCTTGAAAAATGCTTTGCGTTGCAGCAGTTCCACCTTCCATCCCATCAAGGACGATCGCATCTGCGCCAGCTTTGACAGCCAGTTTAACGTCATCTTTAACGCGGGTGGCACCCATTTTGACGTAAATAGGAATTTCCCAGTCAGTTGCTTCACGCAGTTCTTCTATCTTTATTCTTAAATCATCAGGACCAATCCAATCAGGGTGACGACACGGCGATCGCTGATCGACTCCTTCGGGTAATGTCCGCATTCCAGCGACAACTTTATTGACTTTTTGCCCTAGTAATAAACCACCACCACCAGGTTTTGCACCTTGTCCGACAACAATTTCAATTGCATCAGCTTTTTTTAAATCTGTCGGGTTAAAACCATAACGTGAAGGTAGACACTGATAAACTAACTTGGAAGATGCTTCGCGTTCGGCAGGTAACATCCCACCATCACCTGTTGTTGTCGAGGTTCCGAGTAAGGTTGCAGCCCGTCCTAGAGCCACTTTAGCATTGTAAGACAGCGCCCCGAAACTCATTCCGGCAATTGTAATTGGGATGTCTAACTCCATCGGGCGTTGGGCGTAGCGCGTACCGATTAGAGTTTTTGTTGTGCATTTCTCGCGGTAGCCTTCGAGGGGAAGTCGTGTCAGGGAAGTAGTGAGAAAAACGAGATCGTCAAATCGCGGAACATTACGAAACGCCCCATAACCACGAATCATATAGCGCCCTAGTTCTGCGCGTTCTTGAATTGCGGCGATCGCTTCGGGTGTGTACGTACTACTCGTTTTTAATACTTTTTCACTATCCATTACTTTACTCTCTCTTATCACTAGCCACTCGTCACTAGCCACTAGCCACTAGCCCCTAATAATTCCCCCAATCTTTCGCTTTGAAGTGATACAACTGTTTAGCACAAATGACTTTCTTAAAGTTGTAGTCTCTAGCACTTATATTGAGTGCTGATAGTTCTTGTTCTAAAAGTTGCCAGTCAGTGTCATTCATCGGTTCGAGTTTGGCATCTGCACCTAATGAGTTGATTTCTCCACCGACAAAAATTGCACCTTCGTAGATCGAATCTGCCAAATTAGCGCCAGCATCGCCACAAACAATCATGCATCCTTGCTGCATCATAAATGCTGAACCGTAACCGACATTACCACTCACAATAAGTGTTGCACCTTTAAGGGAAATTCCAGCACGGGGTCCCGCATTACCGAGAATACATATTTTACCTCCGTGGGCAGATGCGGCGGTGTTGGCAGAAGCATTGCCGTGGATGGTGATGTTACCACTCATGAGGTTTTCGCCTACTGACCAGCCACAATCACCAAAAACTTCGATGTTGACGTTATCGCTTAATCCGCCACAGTAGTATCCTACAGGTCCGTCAATTGCGATCGCAATTTGGGTGATACCGACGGCGAGGTTATGTCTTCCTGCAGGGTTGAGGAGTTTGGCGGGAATGCTTTCAGAGGCGGCTAGGGCTTTGAGTTTTTGATTGATTTCGCGGGTGGTGAGGTTGGTGCAGTCAATGACGATTTGTTGGGGAATTGTTTGCATAATTAGTGAGCTATTAGCTGTTAGCTGTTAGCTATTAGCTGAGAGTTAGTATTGAATCGAGTTGATTGCTGTGTGTTATTGGTTGACCAGATTTTGATTTCTCCGGCGTCGGGTTCGGAGATTTTGGCGTTGGGATTGTAGTGGGGGAGGCTGAGGAAGCAGCGGTATTCGGAGGCGATCGCAATCATTTCTGGGGTTTCGTAAATGACTGCTGGTTTGGCAGCGAATTTGTCGCGGACGAGGGCAATTTTGTCGGAGGTAGCGACGAGAAATGTGTATGTGCCGTCGATATCATTGAGGAGATTTTGGAGGGCTTGTTCTAAGGAAAAGCCTTGCAGGAGTTGATACCGAATGTAGTGGGCGATCGCTTCGGAATCGTTGTCAGTTTCAAATTCGATGCCTTTCTTTTCTAAGAAAAATCTCAGTTTGTAGTAGTTAGAGATTTGACCATTGTGTACCAGGCATAAATCTGGTGCTGAGGTGAATGGATGCGAGTGATAGGTATCTACAACAGATTCGGTTGCCATGCGAGTGTGTCCAATTCCATGACTTCCTGAAAAATCCTTTAATTGATATCTTTGAAACAAATTTTCTGCTGTGCCCACTTCTTTATAAATTTCTAATAGTTGCCCTACACTCATTAGGTGTATTTGCGGGAAATGAGTCGCTAAGTGATGCTTAAATTCTGCTAAATCTAAAGCTTGATTATTTGTGTCTATAATGATGCGTCTACCGCTACCAATAACATCGAATTTAATCACTTGAGCTTGATTGTGTAACCATTTTTTAACTTCTTCCCACGCTACTTGTTCAGTAGCAAATAAGAGAATTTTTACATTATGTGAAACTGAATTACTATAAATTCCTACTCCACACGAATCAGGTCCTCGTGTTTCTAGGGGCTGAATTAATTGCAGTAAATCGATTCCTAAGTTTTTGTATAGCTCAGGTTGTCGATAAATAATGCCTGCTATACCACACACTACTTATTCCTCCCTTAGAGAGTGGCTAGTTGCTAGTCACTTTCGTCATTACGATAGATTAAAATTTTATCTTGTTATAACAAGGTGTTTTCAATAAATCTGTGTCCAAGATTACCGATTTTCTGTTGACTCTTGCGGTTGGAATTTTGTATCGTGTTTCGTCAATGTCACTGCATAACATAGTCGATCAGCCCGCGAAAGCGTCTCACCACAAATGACGGGTTTTTCTCCTATGGTATAAGCTATGTAGCGATTTACAAGTAATGGTGCACCCAGGGGAATATCTAGATAGTCGCTGACTTCATGAGGCGCATGGGTGCATTCAATGATCGTTGCTACACGTTCAATTGAAACACCATTACTATCGAGTGTTGGGTAAATTAAGCTTGATTGTAGTTCTGTCGCAAATGTCTTACCTAAATTGAAGGGAATGTAGGTAATGTCTACTGCAACAGGAATTTGATCGGTAAGAATAACTTTTTTTTGGCAGTAAACTTGTGGTGTTCGTTCATCTAACTGTAGCTGCTTGCAGACCTTGAGTGATGGTGCGACTATTTCAAAGCTGAGGCTACAAATACTTGCTGTAGAGCCTTGTCGCGTCATATCTTCATCAAAGAAGATTAGAGGGTTAGAAAGGGAACGCGTGACTTTTTTGCGATCCTTGACAAAGACGCCCTTACCACGATGCGAAATGACTAACCCTTGGTTGACAAGATTGGCGATCGCTCGTCGTACTGTAATCCGACTGACGTTAAACTGCAACATTAACTGATGTTCGCTAGGAAGTTGCTCTCCAGGAGAGTATTCACTACTATAAATTTGCTCGCGTAGCTGTTCTGAAATGGCTAAGTGTAAAGGAAGATTGGAGTTAACTGCTACTGGCGATGTCATTGAAAATATCCGAGAGCCTAATCTTTATTGTGTCATGTATTGCTTTTACTATCGGTGGCTTAACTTCGGTATACTTGTTATAATAAGTAATTTGCATTGATATCGGATAACGTTCAGGATCATTTGCCTCTAGGCTTTAACTAGGAGAACGATGGATGGTTGAAACAGCAGATGTCGTTGTAGTGGGGGGAGGTTGTATTGGTGCAGCGACTGCTTTGCATCTAGCACAAAATCAAGCTGGAAAGGTGGTACTACTAGAACAAAAGGAACTGGCAAATGGGGCATCAGGTAAAGGTATTGGTATTATTCGCACGCACTACACGCATCCTGTTTTAGCCGAGTTAGCATATCTATCTCAACAACGATTTCACAATTTTAAGGAACTTTTCGGTGGCTATGAGAGTGGTTTTGATCCTTGTGGATACTATGTTTTAGTCTCAGACGCAGATGTGGCAACTCTTCAAACTGTTGTGCAAATGCATCAATCAATGAATATTAGTGTTGATTTAATTGATTTAGCAGAAGTTCAAGCCAGAGTTCCTTACCTCAATCTCAATGATGTTGCCGCTGCTGCTTATGAACCACTTTCAGGTTATGGTAGCCCACCACAAACAACCCTGGCTTTTGCACAACGTGCTGCAGATTTAGGTGTAGAAGTTCTCACGCAAACACCTGTTAAAGATATTGAGTTAGATGCTTCAGGAATTCAAGGTGTTGTGACAAGTAAAGGTGCGATCGCCACGCGCACTGTTGTCGATTGTGTTGGTCCTTGGGCAAGAAAATTTACGCAAAATTTGGGCTTAGATTTTCCTGTCAATCCTGTTGTGGAACACGTTGTGGTTGTCGAAAGACCACATGATCTGCAAAGTCACCCTGTTGTTTCTGATTTAGTAAATCTTTGCTACTCGCGCTCAGATCCGCAACAACCTTATACGCGAATTGGGAATTCCGATCCTAAGTATCATTCGCAATTTATGTTACAAGATGCTGATGATTTTCACGGACAAATTTATCCGCAAATTACTGAACAATTGCAGACAAAACTGATTCAACGCTATCCAATTTTAGAAAAAGCTAAAGTTGTCGATAAGTATTCAGGTATCTGGGGCGTGACACCAGACTATCAACCGATTATTGACACTCTCAAGCACATTCCAGGATTATACTGTGCTGTCGGTTTTAGCGGTCATGGCTACAAACTTAGTCCGATTATTGGTGAACTGATGAGTCAATTTATCTTAGGCGATCGCTCTGCAATGGATAAGTTGGATATCTTTCGCTTCAGTCGTTTTCAAGAAAATGACTTAGTTAAATCACCTATAACTTATGGCAAAGCCAAAGGATTGCGCTAAAAATGCATAGTTGTGGGGAGGAAAAGTATGTTAGGGGTACTTGCTAAGTTAGTAATTTAGCTATACAATGTTTTTTATATAATAGAAATCCAAACATTTAAAAAACAAAAGAACAGATTTCCATTATGAAGAAAATTATATCAGAAATACTTCTAAATATCAAGTGGAAATCATCTCAATCTTAACGTTGTAAAAGTAGTGGTAGTCGAGGACGTTGCACAATAGAAGATATGTAGCCAATTACAGTGCTGCTTTGAATTGAAATAGTAAAGATAAATCAATGTCTAAGATATTAAAAACTTTGGTGCAAGCTGCGATCGCATCTCCCCTAGTACTTACAGCAAGTCTTTATAACTCAAGTGCCTTAGCTCAAACACCAAATACTGCAACTAGTAGCGAACCAGGTTGTCTTTCGGGGTATCCTGATGAAACATTTCGAGGCGATCGCCCAGTGACACGCTACGAATTTGCGGCAGGGTTAAACGCTTGCTTAGATCGAGTAAATGAACTGCTTCCCAATCGTGACCTAGCAACACGCGCCGAATTTGAAGCTTTAATTCAACGCCAACGAGAACTCAACGCCGAAATTCGAGAACTCAATGGCAGAGTAGGGGTGGGTGATTAGTTTTGAGTTTTGAGTTATGAGTTTTGAGTTAAAGAAGTAGGAGTTATGAGTTATGAGTTTTGAGTTGAAGAAGTAGGAGTTTTGGGTTTAGCCCATTTATAGCTTTGATAATCAGTAGTGGCAAGCTGCTACGCGTCTACGTTCTAAAAAAAGTCTTATGGATAATCAGAAAATTCTAGATGGTCCAAGTCCATCATTCATACAGCGTAGAATCAATATGATGCGGTGGATTTTCAATCCGCTAGCAATATTAGAAAAACGCTATCAGCAGTATGGTGATATTTACGTTGTCGCCAAAAATGTGTCACCACCAGTCGTTTATATTAGTAACCCTGAAGCATTACAGCAAATCTTTAGTGCGCCAGCAGAAACTTTTGATAGTAGCGGTGCAAACAACGTTTTATTACCTTTACTAGGCGATCGCTCGCTTATTTTACTCGATGGTGCAGCACATCAACGCCAGCGCAAGTTATTAATGCCACCATTTCATGGCGATCGCTTAAAAGCGTATGGCGAAACAATTCGTCAGATAACGCAACAAGTTATCAGTCAGTGGGAAGTTGGTAAATCATTCAATGTCCGCGCTGCAATGCAAGAAATTTCCTTGCGCGTGATTTTAAGTGCAGTTTTTGGATTACATCAAGGCGATCGCTTTGAGGAATTAAGAAAACTACTGACACGGCTATTAGATGGAGTAGGTTCTCCCGTTAGTTCAATGTTACTCTTTTTCCCTTCACTGCAAAAAGATTGGGGGATGTGGAGTCCGTGGGGGCGTTTTGTGAAGTTGCGATCGCAAATTGATGGCATTATATATGCCCAAATCCAAGAAAGAAGAGAATCTAATTCACCGCACGACGATATTCTCAGTTTACTGCTCGATGCCCGCGATGAAGACGGTCAACCAATGACTGACAAAGAACTGCGTGACGAATTAGTGACATTACTATTTGCAGGACATGAAACAACTGCTTCTGCTTTATCATGGGCATTGTACTGGATTGACAACTTACCTGAAGTGCGCGAGAAGTTATGGCAAGAACTTGATACACTGCCACCAAATGCCGATCCGAGTGCTGTGATTAAGCTACTTTATTTAAATGCTGTATGCTGTGAAACTTTGCGAATTTACCCGATCGCAATTAATACTTTTCCGCGTATTGTCAAATCACCCATCGACATCATGGGCTACCATTTTGAATCAGGTACGCTGTTACTTCCTTCTGTGTATCTCACGCATCACCGCGAAGATCTTTACCCAGAACCCAAGTGTTTCAAACCAGAACGCTTTCTCGAAAAACAGTTTTCACCGTATGAGTATTTACCCTTTGGTGGTGGTAATCGTCGTTGTATTGGGCTTGCTTTCGCGCAGTTTGAGATGAAATTAGTTTTAGCAACAATTCTGGCGCAATATGACTTACAGCTAGCAAATCAAACACCTATCAAGCCAACGCGTCGAGGATTAACTGTTGCGCCTTCGGCAAATTTACGCATGGTTGTTAAGCAAGTGCGATCGCAGAAGTCTCCTGCGTTGGTTTAAAGTGACTACATAGAAAGCTGGGGAGTTATGAGTTTTGAGTTTTGTTAGCGTAGCGGTGCGTAAGCACGTTTTGAGTTTAATAAAGTGTATGAGTTACTCGTAAAGAAAATTCTTTTAATTCAAAACTAGCCACTAACCACTCACTACTAGCCACTAGCCACTCACTCCCACCCGCGTACTCTCCCACACTCCTACTAGCCACTAGCCACATTTAAGTTCTCGACAAAGAATCTGATGTGATTTGAGTTGAAGTGCGATCGCTTGTTTTTGGAAATTCAATTGTAAAAGTTGCGCCTTGTTCAACACCAGGACTTTCTACCTTGACAGAACCACCATGAAGTTGCACGATATGCTGTACAATTGCAAGTCCTAAGCCTAATCCACCTTGTTTGATTGAACTTTCAGCTTGGCGAAAACGTTCAAATACGTGTGGTAGTAAGTCAGAACTGATACCTTGACCTGTATCGGTAACAATAACTTGAATTGTGCGATCGCATAGCTTGAGTGCAACTTGAACCTGCCCGTGATGAGGTGTAAACTTAACTGCGTTGGATAATAAATTCCACATCACTTGTTGTAAGCGAGTAGCATCACCAAACAGTATGGAGGGATAAACGGAATTAACGCCTTCACTGTGACTAGGAGAAGAATCGATTGTTAATTCTAGTTGAATATCTTTAGTTTCGGCTGCTGGGCGCACTGTATCTACTGCTGCTTGCAAAATAACTCCCAAGTCAACGAGTTGCATATTGAGGTGAAGTTTGCCCGAAACAATTCGCGATACATCGAGTAGATCGTCAATCAGTTGTTTTTGTAATCTGACGTTGCGTTCTATCGTTTCGTAAGCGCGGCAAATTTGATCTTCTTTGAGCTTGTGAGCTTGTAATAGCTGAGTATACATGAGAATGGCAGTAAGTGGATTACGCAACTCGTGCGAAACCATTGCTAAAAAGACATCTTTAGATTTATTTGCTGCTTCTGCTGCTGTACGGGCGAGTTGTTCTTGAATCAGTAGTTGGGCGCGTTCTTGTTCTAAGCACTTGCGATCAGTAATATCGCGCCAAGCAATCACAAAGCCATCACCTAATTTAGTTGCGCGTATATCTAATGCTTTACTGAGGTACTTCTCATCGTTGAGTGCATAGAATAAAACTTCTTTAGTCAGGGGTTTGCTTGTTTCTACGATTTGGCAAAAATCATTAAATAGTTCATCTTGAGGAAACAGCGGTAGAGATAAAAGTGAAGCGCCAATTTGTTCTTGCGCACTCATTGAGTTAAACGCACAAGCAGCATCATTCACATACTCAATTGCAAAATCTATAATATTACCCGCAGCATCGCGGATACTCGTAAAAATTCCAAAGCAATCAAGCATTGTTTCTATAGAAGTCCGAAAGCGCTGTTCGCTTTGTTCGAGTAAAGTTTGTAAATGAGTGCGTTCGATCACGCTATGGATTGCTAAACGCAAACTTTCTGCTGTGGTTTCTCCCTTAACAAGATAGTCAGAAGCACCGCTTTTCATTGCTTGGACTGCGATCGCTTCATTACCTTGACCTGTTAACATAATCACTGGCAAGTTGGTTTTACCCATTTGCAACTGTAATTCACTTAAGAATTCCAACCCATTAATATCTGGTAGCAAGAAGTCTAATAAAATCACATCTGGTTTGACTAAGTTGCACAACTCTAGTCCATCTTCCCCACATTCTTCCCCAAAAATCTGGTACGCATACGTATCATCTTTTATTAAATAGCGGCGATATGTATCTCTGTCTTCTAGACAATCATCGATAATGACAATAGTCCGCTGTTGTACCATAATTATCCTCTTACTGAGTTAGGAAGAATTACTGCTTCAAACCAGTAATCTATTAACACTTGCACAGTTCGCATCAATTTTTTGACATCAATTGGTTTGAGAATATAACCATTCACTCCACACTGATAACAAACTTCAATATCTTTAGGATTAGAAGAAGTCGTAAAAACCACAACCGGAATCATTTTAAGTTCGCTATCTTGCTTAATTTGTTCTAACACCTCTCTACCATCTGTTCCTGGTAAATTAAGATCGAGAAGAATAATTCCAGGACGAGGTGCTTTTGTTCTATCTTGGTATTGACCATTATGTCGGAGAAAGTCTAATGCCTCATCTCCATCAACACAACGATAGACGACGTTGTTAATTGATGCTTTGCGCAGAATTCGTTCAAAAGCAGCAAAATCTTCATCACTATCTTCAATGACTAGTAATGTTTGAGTTGCTTCTGCCATTTACCCACCTTTACCTTGCAAAGTGAAATAAAATGTACTCCCTTCTCCATATGTCGATTCTACCCAAATACCTCCATCATGACGCTCGACAATTTTTTTAGCAATAGTTAAACCAGCACCTGTTCCACCGCCATATTTATGAACTGTATGTAACCGTTTAAAAATCCGAAAAATCGCATCAAAATGTTTTTCTTTAATACCGATACCGTTATCTTTTACATAGAAAACTGTAGGTGATTCCTTGGAAGTGCGATCGCCGTCTAAAAAACCAATTTCTACTCTTTTAGTTGCCTGATTGTTGTATTTAACTGCATTAGTAATCAAATTACTAAACACTTCACTTACCTGAACTTTATCACAATAGATAGCTGGTAAAGGTCGCGGAATATTAATCTCTACATCAGTTTGTCCGAGACTAATACTTAAAACATCAATCACGTTACTTACTAACTCATTCAAATCGATCTGCTGTACAGAAAGTTCTACTCTTCCTAAACGGGAAAAATGTAGCAATGAATTAATCAAGTCCTCCATGCGCTGTGTCAGACGTACCAATGTTTGTAATTTTGATACTCCTTCAGCATTTAATATTTCAGCATAATCTTCAATCAAGAAGTTTGAGTAGTTATGAATTCCGCGCAGCGGTTCTTTCAAGTCGTGAGAAGCAATATAAGCAAAAGCATCAAGTTCGTTGTTGCTGCGGGCTAACTCGATATTAATTCTGGCAAGTTCATCTGCTTTACGTAAAACAATTGAGACGATCGCACTCCGCAATTCTAAGACAGCATCGATTTCACATGGCTTCCAGGGTAAAGATTGCGATCGCACTGTTTCTTGCCATAGTTCAAATGATTTACGCGGTGATAATCTCCCTTCTTGTTCAAATCTTACTGACTGCTGTGGATCGCCTCCCCAATTCACTGTTTGAATGACTTCTGGACGAAACCACAATACATAATTCTTTTGAATCTGAGAAATTGATAGAACAATTAAACCACTTGCTACATCCTTAAATCTCTCTGCTGTTGGATAAAGCTTCGGCAAACAATCTGTATAAAATATATCATTATCAATTTTTGCCTCTACCCACGCCAGTAAATCATAAATATCACTTTTATTCGGTGTGTTTCCTGCAATTGCTAAGTCTCCATCAGTGCAAATGACAACGCCTTGTGCGTCAACTAATTCTAGTAAATTAGTTTTGTCTTTAACTAAACCTTCCATAAAGTTTTCAGCTAAAGGCATTGCTTCCAAAAACTTGTTTTGAATTGTCTTTAATTTTATTCTGTAATCTAAACTTTCATTTTCTTCTTTGCTAGCTAACTCTAAAGACATGACTTGTCCTAAAAACTCACAAGCAGTCCGAATTTCGTAAGAAACATACTTAGTTGAGTAATGATGACAAGCAATTAACCCCCATAATTTTCTATCTTTATTTAATGAAATTGACATAGAAGCAGTAACCCCCATGTTCTTCAAGTACTCTAAATGGCAAGGGGAAACACTTCTTAAGATTGCATAACTAAGATCGAGAGGTTTATTTGTAATAGAGTTATGCGAAGGAATTAATTGTTTAGGTTGAGCCTCAATATCAGGAATTAGTCGCAGGCGATTGAGTGTATAAAGTTTTTTAGCTTGCTCAGGAATATCAGACGCTGGATAATGTAAACCTAAATAAGCAGTTAACTCTTCTCGTTTTTGTTCAGCAACAACTTTACCAGCTTGTTTACCATCAAACTGATAAATCATAACTCGATCAAAACCTGTTAGTTTTTGGATTTCTTGGGTGATATTTTGACATAATTCAGATAGATTAGGTGCATTTTGCATTTTGGCGATCGCACCTTTGACAAAATGATAAAATCGAATAAAATCTCTTTCTTCTTGAGTTATTTTAGGCTCTAATTCAAGAATGAGTATGCCATCGCAGCGATGAAGTATTCCGTCGAAATCTTTAATCTTGGTACTCTTATTTAAAGAGAGTTTGATCGGGTTAACACTTTCAAAATCTTTGAGTAAACATCCTTCTATAAAAAGAATTTCTTGGGGAGTGAGTAATTCCTTTAAGCTTTTATGGAGTATCTCTTGTGGCTGAAAACCAAGTAGTTCAAATGTGTTATTGCTAACTTGAATAATTTCTAACTGAGGTTCTTTTAATGCAAAAAGGATACCGTGTGGCTGAATTGCTCCAGAAAGATGAAGAAATTCTTTATCATATGCCGTTAAATCGATTGGTTGGACTATGATATTGTCTTTACTTTGACTCATACGCTTTCCTTGAATCCAAAATGCGTTGCTTTAATTTAAAGCGCCTTGGTAACAGCGATAAATAACGGCTAATACCTTCACTATGCCTCAACTGAAAGCTGACACTTCAGATAGGTTTATGGTATTTGATACGCTTGACTTAAAATTTAACTATTTTTTAATCATTGCATCTGCTCGTATGATAATCATTTCAAAAAATTAAGTCTTTTATAAAATTAGTAATAATTTCAATATTACGACTAAAAGGTATCCCAAGCCACGCCAACACAAGTTATTTTCATCCTTTTACTAAAAAGGATGCTCTATGAGCGAATTCTCGAATGCGATCGCCTTAGAATTTGCACTGTCAAAAGACGACTTGCCAGACTTGTTATGAGCAATTAATTATGTATTTTTAAGGCTATTTGAGCATTTATTCCTATTAAAATAGCTTAAAATTTCCTTATAAAACTCAAGCAAAATTTGCATTCCGCGTGTAAGGTTTAAATTAGTTAATAGTCAGGAGCAAAGTATGGAATTGCTATCCAATACTGTAGCGCTGTCACGAATGCAATTTGCCCTCACGGCAATATTTCATATGCTATGGCCTGTACTGACAACAGGTATGGGAATATATTTAGTCATTGTTGAAGGCGTATGGCTAAAAACTCGTAATCCTGACTACTACCACCACGCCCGCTTTTGGGCAAAGTTTTATGTACTGAATTTTGGTATTGGTGTAGCCACTGGTATCCCAATGGAATTTCAGTTTGGTACAAATTGGGCACCTTTTTCCGAAGCTGTTGGTAACTTTTTTGGTAGTGTGATCGGATTTGAAGCTTCCTGGGCATTCATGCTAGAGGCAGCATTTTTAGGCATTATGCTATTCGGCTGGGAGCGCGTCAATCCCATTATTCACTTTACTTCAACAATTCTTGTTGCTGTCGGCGCTAATTTATCGACATTATGGATTTTGACTGCCAACTCTTGGATGCAAACGCCTGCAGGTGGAGAAATGGTAGATGGTAAATTTATTGTTCACGATTACTTTCAAGCTATTTTGAACCCCTTTATGGTGAATAGCGTGTTGCATATGTTCTTTGCGACGCTAGAAACTTCGCTGTTTGTCATTGGTGGAATTAGTGCTTGGTACATTTTCAACAACCGTCAAAGCGCATTCTTCTCCAAGTCATTGAAAATTGCCTTAGCAGCTGCGATCGCTGTTGCTCCCTTGCAAATTTACATTGGACACTTAAGCGGCGAACAAGTTTATCATTACCAACCCTCAAAACTGGCTGCAATGGAAGCCCAATGGCATACTACACCCGCAGGACAACCCGCAGATTGGAGTTTAATTGCGTTTCCCAACGACAAAGCTGAAAAAAATGACTGGGAAATTACTGTTCCCAATGCATTAGGCTACATTCTCGAATTCAAGAAAAACCTTTCTGAACCGGTACGCGGTTTAAGCGAGTGGAAACCCGAAGATCGTCCGCATTTAGTCGGTTTAATCTACTACGCCTTCCGTACCATGATTGCGATCGGCTTTTTCTTTGCTGGATTGATGCTATTTAGCACTTTGCAGTGGTTACGCGGTAAGCTATCACCAGAAAATATCAGCCAGCAAAAGTTATTAATGCTCGGTTGGATTTTTGCTGCACCTTTAGGGTACATTGCAGTAGAATCTGGTTGGATCGTCCGCTGTGTAGGTCGTCAACCTTGGACATTGTATGGACAAATTCGTACAGTTGACGCTGCTTCTCATCTGCCTGCAAGTAATGTCTTAGTCTCGCTCATCGCCTTTGCTAGTGTCTACACAATTCTATTTATTGCAGCAATGTACTTCGGTAGTCGTATAATTCGCCGAGGACCAAACTTAGAATTACCTATACCCAGCCTAGAGATTAGCAAACCTGCAATCAATACAACTCCTGGTGAATTTGTTCCTGATGAACGTCCGGTTGAAGCAGAACAATAACTAAGAGAGTTTTGAGTTTTGAGTTTTGAGTTTTGAATTGAGTAATTTTCTCATCTCTTTTGAAATCATAACTTATACCAAATCCAGTGGCTAGTGATTAGTGGTTAGTGAAAGATTGACTAGCAACTAGCAACTAGCAACTCATTACTAACATTCGCACACGAGATGAACACTTACATAAAGGTAATTTTATGGAAACACTAGAGTATTTTTTACCTCAGGTGTGGTTTGCAATTCTAGCTTTGTTTCTCTTCCTCTATGTGATGCTAGATGGATTTGATTTGGGAGTTGGAATTTTATCGCTAACCTCGTCAGATGAAGAACGTCGAGGATTGTTGATGACTAGCTTAAGTAACATTTGGGATGCTAATGAAACATGGTTAGTACTCATGGGCGGTGGATTATTTGGCGCATTTCCTCTCGCTTATGGAACAATTCTCAGCGCACTTTATATCCCAATTCTCACAATGGTATTCGGGTTTATTTTTCGCGGAGTAGCATTTGAATTTCGCGAGTTATCAAACCGTAAGTTCTTTTGGAATATCGCCTTTGGTGCGGGTAGTTTTACAGCAGCATTAGGACAAGGTTTTGCACTTGGTAGCGTATTAAAAGGCATCAAAGTTGACGAAACTGGACACTTTATTGGTAGTACTTGGGATTGGTTTAGTTGGCAATCAGTACTAGTTGCATTAACTTTGATTCAAGGATATGTTTTGATAGGTTCAACGTATCTTGTTTGGAAAACTGAAGGTGCATTGCAAGAAACCCACTACAAAACAGCAAAACTTGCTGCTTGGACAACATTAATTGGTGCAGTATTAATTACAATTACTACCCCCATATTCTATGTAAGTGCGAGAAGTCGTTTGTTCGATCGACCATTAGTTTATATTTTTGCTGTCATTCCTTTAATAGGAGTGTGGTTAATTTGGCAATTGCTACAAAGTTTGAATCGTAAAGAAGAGCGTGCGCCTTTTGTTTGGACAATTTTACTCTTTTTGCTCACATTTATTGGGCTAGCATTAGTTGTATTTCCCTACATTATTCCAACCCGAATTACTATTTATGAAGCTGCCGCAGATCCCAGTTCATTAGTCATCATGATTATCTTCATTGGTTTTCTAATTCCTGTGATGTTGTTCTACAACCTATATCAATACGTTGTATTTCGCGGCAAAGTGACAGGTGGATCGTATGGGGAATAGAATAGAGTGACTAGTGGCTAGTGATTAGTTTTGAGTTTTGGAAAGCAAAGAAAGGGGCTGGAGGCAATTATTTTAAGTTTTGTTAGCGTAGCGGTGCCTTAGCACGTTTTAAATTTTGAATTGTGAATTAGAAGAATTTTCTTAACTCATAACTCATATCTCAGCACTCATAACTATCACTCGCTCCGGACTTCGTCCCGCTGCGAAGAAATCGCTCCTCGCTCCTCACCCCTATTTTCCGATATCCTCATTCCATAACTCAGGGTTTTTTTGAATAAATTCTTGCATCAAATTTTTACACTCATCTAAATCTAGATCGATGACTTCTACGCCGTGAGACTCCATAAATTCTTTGGCACCAGAAAAGGTTACAGATTCCCCAGCAATAACTTTTTTAATACCAAATTGGACAACTGCACCGGCACATAGATAGCAAGGCATTAAGGTAGAATACAGCGTTGTACCCTGATAAGTGCCAATTCTGCCAGCATTACGCAAACAATCGATTTCTGCATGAGTCACAGGATCGGCGTCTTGAACGCGCTTATTGTGTCCTTTACCAAGAACTTCTCCATCTTTGACTAGTACAGAACCGATGGGGATACCACCTTCATCTCGCCCTTGTTTTGCTTGGGCGATCGCGGCCGTCATAAACTCGTCCATAAATTCTCCCTTACTATGACCAAACAACTTGTCCTCATGGATCACGATGGTGGTGTTGATGATTATCTCGCAACCATGCTACTTATGACGATGGATAGCATACAACCTTTAGGCATAGTCGTGACTCCCGCCGATTGTTACGCCCAACCTGCTGTAAGTGCTACGCGCAAAATTCTAGATTTGATGGGGCGTGAGATTCCTGTTGCAGAAAGTACCGTACGTGGTATTAATCCTTTTCCAAGACTTTACCGCCGCGATTCTTTCATCGTGGATCATCTGCCGATTCTCAATCAAAGTGAAATCCGTACGCCTTTGGTTTCTGAATCAGGACAAGAATTTATGATACGGGTGTTACTTGATGCGCCTGAGCCTGTGACACTCATGGTAACAGGTCCACTAACAACCCTTGCAGTTGCTTTAGATACCGCACCGGAAATTGAGACGAAAATTGCCAAAATCGTCTGGATGGGTGGGGCGCTGAATGTTCCAGGAAATGTTGAAAAAAGCTTTGAAGCTGGACAAGATGGATCTGCTGAGTGGAATGTATACTGGGACCCAATTTCAGCAGCGCGAGTCTGGAAAACTGCAATTGAAATTGTCATGTGTCCTTTAGATTTAACAAATACTGTCCCTGTTACTTCAGAAATTGTCTATCAAATGGGCAAACAGCGCCAGTACCCACTCTCTGATTTAGCGGGACAATGTTATGCCTTGGTGATTCCGCAAGATTACTATTTCTGGGATGTCTTAGCAACTGCATATCTAGCGCATCCAGAGTTTTATGAACTACGAGAATGGGAAACAGAAATTATGACAACTGGTGCGAGTCAAGGGCGCACGAAGATAACTGCTGGTGGGCGTAAAGTTTGGGCAATGGATCGAGTTGATAAATCTCGTTTTTATTCTTATATTTTGCAACAGTGGCGACGATAAATGAAGATAGGATTAAGATGATTGAACCATATTAGCGCAGCCTTCCCGTAGGATAGACACAAAAAGCACAAAAAGAAGAAGTATTGAAGTTTTATAAATTATAAAATAGATTGCTGTAAGTAGTTTAATCCTTTAAAAAGAGCAGATACGGTTCCGGCAACGTTGATTTCTCCTGCTGCAATTTTTTCTATTACTTTTGAGATGGGAAGGAGTATAATTTCTATATCTTCTGTAATATCTAATTGTTGTTGAACCACTTTTTTAACATCTTGAGCGACAAATAAATAAATTTTGTTTGAGTCTTTAACAGGATTATCATAGAGAACTCCTAGCGGTATTGCTGTTTGGGCTATGTATCCAGTTTCTTCTCTTAATTCTCGTAATGCAGCATCTTGCGGATCTTCAATCTCAAAATTAAATGTACCTGCAGGGAGTTCTAATAAAATCTCACCTGCCCCATGCCGATATTGCCGCACAAAAACAATTTCTTGATTACTGGTAACTGGTAAGATTAAAGCAACGTCAAGCCTAAGATTAACAAAATAATCATCAACTATCTTACCATTAGGCAATTTAACTTCATCTTGACGAACTTTACACCATTGATTATTAATTACCATTTGAGAGCTTAAAATTTTCCATTTCCTTAAATGCATACATCACTAAAGGTTAAAATAACATTCAAAACTTTAACACATACACTAATACTAAATAATAAATCCTCTCTTCCTCTTGACTCTGTGTTCCCTGTGTCTGGAGTGGTAGCCTGCGGCATGCCCTTCGGGTTCGCAGTCGCTTCAAGTCGGCACCGCCCAACGCGCTGCTCACCGCTCCGCGTCTACATTTAAAAAATAATCTCCCCGCCATGCGAATTGAAATCAAAACTTTTACAGTAAATAAACGCTTTCCACTAACAATTAGTCGCGGCACAACTGCCCAGACAACAAATGTGTGGGTCAAGTTAGAACAAGATGGTATTGTTAGTTGGGGAGAAGCATCGCCGTTTTCATTAGGGAATTATCGGCAATCTACAGCAATTCTGACAGCAGCATTGCAGCAAGTTGCACCAATGTTAGAAGTATACAGCCCTCTACAACGACAGCAAATTGAAGGTGTATTAAATACTCAACTACCTTCAGCAGCAAAAGCCGCAGTAGATGTGGCGTTACATGACTGGCTTGGCAAGTACGTGGGTTTACCACTGTGGCAAATCTGGGGATTAGATTGCTCGCGCATTGTTCCTACTTCTGTCACAATTGGTATTAATACCCCTGAAAATGCTAAAGCAAGAGTACGCGCTTGGCTACAATTTGCTGATGTGCGTGTCATTAAAGTGAAGTTGGGTAATCCCGCTGGAATTAATGCAGATCGCGAGATGTTTTTAGCAGTTCAAAAAGAAGCAACGACACAGGATATATTTGTTGATGCAAATGGTGGATGGAATTTAGAAGATGCGATTGAGATGTGCAAGTGGTTAGCTGAATTAGGTATTAAGTATGTTGAACAACCTTTGGCACAAGGAGAAGAAAATAAACTAGCAGAACTTAAGAAGCGATCGCCTCTCCCCATATTTGTTGACGAAAGCTGTCACACTAGTCGCGATATTCCTCAACTCGCACCATTAATTGATGGCATTAATATCAAACTAATGAAAGCTGGGGGTTTAACCGAAGCAATGCGTATGGTACATACTGCCCGCGCTTATGGGTTACAAGTAATGTTCGGTTGCTATTCTGATAGTACGCTAGCAAATACTGCCGCCGCGCAACTTTCCCCACTAGCAGATTATCTAGATTTAGATAGCCATATGAATTTAATCGACGATCCGTTCATAGGTGCAACGCTACAAGCAGGGCGAATTATTCCAAATAATAAACCAGGATTAGGAGTAGAATGCAGTGCAGCTTGAAGATCGTCAACGAATTGCAATTCTTCTGCATGAAGGAATTCGAGGTAATGGTAATGGCAAAACAGGGTTAGCACTGTTACGCTATAGCGAAGTCCCAGTTGTTGCCGTAATTGATAAAGACTGTGCAGGAGAATCCTTAGTTGCATTAACAGAAATACCTCTTGATGTTCCTATAGTTGCATCGGTAGCTGATGCATTAATTTATACACCAGATGTCCTGACGATTGGAATTGCACCTTCAGGAGGCGTGTTACCGCAAGCATGGTTGCAGGAAATTCAATGTGCAGTTGCTGCAGGATTATCGGTAGTTAATGGATTGCACACACCACTGGCAACAATACCAGAGTTGCGATCGCACCTACGCGAAGGACAATGGATCTGGGATGTACGCCAAGAACCAGCTAATTTAGGAATCGCAAGTGCTAAAGCGCGATCGCTATCATGTCGCCGTGTATTAACTGTTGGTACAGATATGGCTGTCGGGAAAATGTCTGCAAGTCTAGAACTCAACGCCGCAGCAAAAAAACAAGGATTGCGTTCTAAATTCCTCGCAACAGGACAAGCAGGAATTATGATCTCTGGTGATGGTATCCCTTTAGATGCGGTGCGTGTAGATTTCGCCGCCGGTGCTGTTGAACAACTCGTTTTACGCTACGGTGCAGATTACGATATTTTATTCATTGAAGGACAAGGTTCAATCTTACATCCTGGTTCGACTGCAACTTTACCTCTGATTCGCGGAACGCAACCAACGCATTTAATTTTAGTCCATCGTGCCGGACAAACTCATATTCGCAACCATTCACATGTCCCAATTCCACCATTATCTGAAGTCGTGAAACTCTACGAAAACCTTGCAACAGCAGGAGGTGCTTTTGCACCTGTTAAAGTTATCGGAATCGCCCTCAATACTGCGCATCTAGATGAATTAGCAGCAAAGCAAGCGATCTCCCAAATTCAAGCCGAAACAAATTTACCCTGCACAGATGCTGTCCGTTTTAATCCAAAAGCACTATTAAACGCAGTATACCAAAACTAAAACTTTTTATTGAATTATGCGTATAAGACAACTCGTGGTTGCTGCGAGAAAGCTTGTATTAATCTTATGTTTTTTCACTAAAAATACTTAGCTTTCTTATCACTTGCAGTAGATAAAACTTTTTATTCGTTACCTTTGAGACAACATACTGTAGAACAAGGCTATAAATCTATAGTATCAAGAAATACATAAAGATCCCGCATATTTAGAAAACAGCTTGATATTCCTTTTTCTTCATATTCTTGAGAATTTCAATCACCAACTGTCGTTGTTTTGGCGTCAACTTTCTCAAACTATCTCCCCACAGTTGTTCAATAGCTTTTTGGTGAGCATCATTATTGTTGTTCGCATTGTCTTTTGAGTTATTCATGTCAATATCTTCTTGTCTGGAAGATGAACTGCATAGATAGTGTTGATCTAGATATACAAAACCTAAAACAACTGACTTAATAAGAAAAACCTTACTTTAACTAAGAATAAACAAAGTAGTAAGAGTTTATCTGTACGGTTCCGAACATATAAAATAACTAGTGTGAAATAGCCTGAGTAAGCTAGTCATCCTTAGTGCCAAGTAAACGCTGAAATTCTGCTTTAATGACCTGATAACACTCACATGCCGTCAATTCCAGTGTTTCTCGATTTGTGATGTTGATTTTGCCACGACTGTAGCGAATCATTCCGGCTTTACTCAGAGTACTTGCAGCTACCGTAACACCACTGCGGCGCGTACCTAGCATTTGGGCAAGAAATTCTTGTGTCAAAGGTAATTCTTCTGACTCGACGCGATCGCTTACCGTCAATAGCCAGCGCGAAAGCCTTTCTTCTAGTGTGTGTAAACGATTACAAGCAGCAGATTGTCCAAGTTGAGTATAAATCGCCTGTGTATAACGCAGTAAGAGTTTTTGTAAAGCACCACCTCGATAAAACTCCTCTTTTAACACCTCAGCTTTTAGTTTCAGGACGTTACCTGGAATTTGCACCACTGTTTGGTGAACTGCTGTATCATCCCCCCAACATACAGGGATACCTGCTATCCCTTCTTTACCAATCACTCCTACTTCAATCGTCGATCCATCTTGCATGATAGAGACAACAGAAACCATAGCTGTTGTCGGAAAGTACACATCAAAAATGACTTCTCCAGTATTATGCAATACCCTTTGAAAGGGCAGTGAAAGATTTTCTAGATAGGGAGCAAGACGCTGATAATCTTCAGCAGGTAAAGCCGCAAGCAACTTGTTGCCTTGCCGATTCAAATTTTCGCTCATTTATCCTAAAAACTTCCTAAGTATAAAGTAGTGTTGTGTCACTAAAAACACTATAGATTGCTACCTGAAGACTAAGAATCTATCCTTTAACGCTAGGATAACTTTACTACTCGAAAACAATTTTACGAGTTTTTACTATGAAAGCAGAAAAACATCCGATCAGATTAAATCACTAAAACGCAATATCAAATCTTAAGTATTTCTTTGTTTTTTTTGAGAACGAAAAACCTTCAACCTTATTAAGGCTAGAAATATCCAGCTACTGCCATGTAATTGAATTTTTGAGTTATAAATATTGATCTTTAATCAATGACAAAATATTCAATTTGCAAATATTATTAATAAAATTAGGTCAGATGACACATGGCTAATAGTGAATAGTTAATTGTTGCTTCACTGACCATTAACCAATAACAGCCCTCAAATGACACTTCTTTTCACTCACTTACCTAACTCATCGCTATATCTAGAAAAAATTGCCTAAACTGAGAATAAATTCAACCAGCGATCGAGCCTTCCTATCATGAAACTTCCCTGGAACTCACTGTTGCTAAGCTTGAACTTGGTGATATTTTCTGCTGGAACATCAATTGTCCTTGCTGAACCTTCAGTTAGCGATCCTCCTAATGCGATCGTAGTACCCATAGAAGGAGAAACAGAAACGCAACCCGCATCTACACAAGAAATTGTTGATAAAATTAACAGCGCTTCAACTTTAAGTTCGGAAGAAATAGCGCGTCAACAAAAGTTGATTGAAGCCGATCGCTTGTATTTAGGAGGACAATTCGCAGCAGCTGAAAAAATCTATCGGGAAGTCAAAGCACCATTTCCCACAGTATCAACTGAAATTGTACAACGTCCGCCAGCAATTATCAATCCCGCTCAACTTCCACCCGCAGGTAAAGTTTATTGGCGAGAAGCAGAAGCAGCCTTCCAACATAAAGTTGCTAGTAGAATGATGGTACCACTGCGGTTGTTGGTGGAACAATATCCAGAATTTATTCCTGGTCATCTGCGACTCGCCCAAGCATTACAAAAATTTGACCATAACTCTGAAGCGATCGCCGTTTTAGAACGTGCTGTCACACTTTATCCCGAACAATCTGAATTAGTGAAAGCTAAAGTAGCATTACTTGCCGAATCCAAACAATGGATGGAAGCGTCCCTCGCAGCGCGTCAATTTGCTTTACTCAGAAGTTTAAACGCAGAACACGCTAACGAATTTACCCAACTTGCAGACACGCACCTCGAACGCTATCAAAAGCACTTGCGTAGCGAGTTGAGAGGAAATATGATTGCCAATGTCCTCACTGGTGCATTAGGTTACGCACTTACAGGTAATCTTTTTGGTCCTTTTTCGGCAGTGCAAACAACCGCAATGTTGCTTCGTGGCGAATCAGCTGTTGGTGAATCTGTCGCCAACCAAGCGCGGGAACAGCTAGAAATCGTGACTGATAAAACAGTTGTAGATTATGTTAATGAAATTGGACAAAGACTCGCGCAAGTTGCTGGTAGAAAAGATTTTCAATACGAATTTTATATAGTTTTAGATAAAGACTTAAACGCTTTTGCGCTACCAGGCGGTAAGGTATTTGTCAATGCTGGAGCAATTACAAGCACTAACTCTGAAGCAGAATTAGCAGGGTTGCTGGCGCATGAATTAGCCCACGCCGTTTTATCACATGGTTTTCAGTTAGTTGCTGGAGGGAACCTTGTTGCTAACGTGACGCGATTTTTCCCTTATGGTGGGACTGTCGCAAATCTTGTTGCACTCAACTACAGCCGCGAAATGGAACAGGAAGCCGACATGTTAGGTACACGACTTCTCGCTTCGACTGGCTATGCTGCCGATGGCT